>DASTLK010000072.1:0-6448 GCA_035715025.1 Vicinamibacteria bacterium | reverse complement strand
GGTCGATGTCGGTGGCCGCGATCTTGCCCTCGCGCAGGGCGCGGGCCTGCAGCCAGCGGACCAGCCCCGCCCAGTAATACCGTCCGAAGAGGACGACCGGGAACTGATAGATCTTGCCCGTCTGGATGAGAGTGAGGGCCTCGAACAGCTCGTCGAGGGTGCCGAAGCCGCCGGGGAAGATCAGGAAGGCGGTCGAATACTTGATGAACATCATCTTCCGCACGAGGAAGTAGCGGAAGTTGATGAGGGTGTCGACGTAGGGATTCGCGTGCTGCTCGAAGGGCAGCTCGATGTTGCACCCGATGGAGCGGCCGCCCCCTTCGCGCGCGCCACGGTTGGCCGCTTCCATGATCCCGGGGCCCGCGCCCGTGATGATGGCGAATCCTTCCTTGGCCAGGAGGCGGGACACCTCCTGGGCGACGGCGTACCAGGGGTCGCTGGGCCCGGTGCGCGCGGAGCCGAAGACGGTGACCGCCTTGGTCACGCCGGCCAGGCGGTCGAAGCCCTCGATGAACTCCCCCGTGATGCGCATGAGCCGCCAGGTGTCCGTGCGCGTGAAGTCGTCCGGGCGCGCGACCCCCTGGGACAGGCTCAGCAGCTTCTCGTCCTCGGTCACCGGCGTGAGGTACGGGTCGCGGATGGCGTCGTCGATGGGCCGCTCGGCGGGGTCGCGGCGGGCGCCGCGCGGGCGGCCCGCCTCGCGGTGCCCGATCTCGGTCCGCTCGCGCACGCCTTCCACGGCCTGTCGCCCCGCGTGGGCCAGGACCTCGGGGCCCATCTTCTTGCCGCCCGCGGTACGCGGCACGCCCCTGCGGGGCATGGCGGAAGGTCCGCGCCGGGACGATGAGCTCATGCGCTCAGTGTATGCGACCGCTCAGCGCCGCGCCGCCGCCACCCAGGCTTCGACGTCCTCGAGCTTGCGCGGGATCCGGGAAGACAGATGGCGGTATCCGGTCTCGGTCACCATGACCTCGTCCTCGATGCGCACGCCGAAGCCGCGGTCGGGCAGGTACACGCCGGGCTCGACGGTGAAGATCGCGCCCACGGGCAAGGGCAGGTCGTAACGCCCCGCGTCGTGCACGTCGAGGCCGACGAAGTGCCCGAACCCGTGGATGAAGGCCTCGAGATACCCGGCCCGCTTGAGGGACGCCTCCGCGACCTTCTGCAGGTCGGCCATGCTCACGCCCGGCTTGATGGCGGCGAAGATGTCCTCCTGGGCCTGGTACACCGCGCGGTACACGCGGGCCTGCTCGTCCGTGAACTTGCCGCTGACCGGGTACGTGCGCGTGATGTCGGAGGCGTAGCGGCCGTACTCCGCGGCGGCGTCGATCACGACGAGGTCGCCCGCCTTCAGCGCGCGGTCGTTGTGGTCCCAGTGCAGTACGGCCCCGTTGGGCCCGCTGCCGACGATGGAGGAGTAGCTCAGGCCGGTGGCCCCGTTCGAGAAGAAGGCGTACTCGATCTTGGTCTGGACGTCGCGTTCGGTCACGCCGGCCACGGTGGCGCGCGCTGCCGCCTCGTGGCCCGCGCGCGTGATGTCGATGGCGCGCTCCAGCAGGGCCAGCTCCTGCGGCTCGTGGGCCGCGCGCAGCCGGGCGAGGAGGTCGCGCTTGTAGACGACCTTGAGGCCCAGGGCTCCCGCGACCTGCTTGCTGAGGACGGCATCGGGCCGCTCGTCCTTGACGTCGTCCACGGGCGCGATGACGGCCACGCAGTCCGTTCCCATCGCCGCCGCCACCGCGGCGCGATCGGGGCGGCCGCGCAGGACGCGGTCGACCCCGTAGCGTTCGAGGAGGGCGGGAGAGAGAGGCTCGCGCGGCCCCGTCCATCGCTCGCGCTCGGGATCGCGTGGGCGGAGGAAGAGCACCGTGCGGTCGTACTTCGCTTTGGGCGCCAGCAGGAGCCAGGCCTCGCCCTCGTTGATGCCGGTCAGCCACAGGAAGTTGCCGTCCTGCCGATAGTCCTCGGTCACGCCGCTCGTCTCCCCGCGGGCGGTGAGGACGGCCAGGCAGCCGTCCAGCTCGTGCATCACGCGCTCGCGGCGGTCACGGTAGACCGCGAGGGGGAGGTCCGGCGGCGGGACGGGAGGGGTGGGGGCGGCGAGGATGAAAGAAGCCAGGAGAACGAACATGAATGGACCTCCGGAATCGGAGGGACACTAACACAAGCAACGGAACGATCGACGCGGTTATCAGATGAGACGTT
Source organism: Vicinamibacteria bacterium (assembly GCA_035715025.1). Lineage (GTDB taxonomy): Bacteria > Acidobacteriota > Vicinamibacteria > Fen-336 > Fen-336 > AA29. Next base: position 4,243 of record DASTLK010000072.1, on the reverse strand, counting down.
GTGGCCAGGTCGGTCTGTCGTCAGGGGTTCAGCGGGCCCGAACTCCGCGCGCTCCGCGGCGCCCCGGCTTCACGATCGCCCCGCTCGCGTCCCTCACGATCCCATGCGACGCGTCGACCTCGTCCAGGAACTGCGCCACCAGCGAATCCGGGGGGCGCTGTCCGTCCGGGAAGACGAAGACGTGGATGTGGTTGCGCCGCTCCTTGAGGGCCTCGACCTTGCCGTCCCTCTCGAGCTGCGCGATCCGGTCCATGAGGAACTGCTGCTCGTCCGCCGCCATGTACCGGTAGGAGATGTCGAAGGCGCAACCCGTGGTGTGCGGCGGGAACTCCACTTTCGTGGCGTTGGCGTTGACGCGACCCAGGCGCCGCTGGTACCGCTCCGTGCGCACGAGGGACGAGATGGGCAGCAGACGGCCGAAGCGCTGGTGGTAATCGCGCGCGATCTCGAGGATGAGGTCGCGGGCTCCCGGCCTGATGAGGCTGAGCAGGCGCGTATCGAACTGCGCGCTCTGGGCCGGGTCCTTGAGGTCGTAGCTCCGGCCCCCGAAGTCCGCGGACAGGGCGGTGAGGTCCGCGCCCTTCTTCAGGAGGGCCTCGCGCTTGCCGGGGTCGTCGTAGTAGGACGCGAGGGTCTTGAGCCGTGTCTCGGCACGGGCGCGCGTGCGCCGGCTGGGCGACTCCTTCGCGAGGTCGGCCAGGGAGGCCCTCTCCGCGTCGAGGTCGGCGTTGGAAACGAAGAGCGGCACGTCCTTGTGGGCGTCGGGATCGTAGGCGGCCATCGGATTGTCCGAAGCGTCGAGCCCGATGTCGTAGAGGATGTAGTCCTCGCCCAGCGGCGGCAGCTCGACCAGCTTTCCCGCCCGCAGCATCACTGCCAGGTCGCCGTCGTCCTGCGGGAGCTCGAGCTGCTCTTGCCGCGTGTCGGCCATCTGGACGGCGAGGAAGCGGCGTCGATCGCTGTAGTGCTGCAGCTCCGCGGGCACGGTGACGCGGGCGGCCAGACCCATGGCCTGGCCCCGATCCTCCTGGACGCGGGCGTGGGCCACGTCGTAGGGCTCGGTCGGTTGCGAGGCGGCCGGGCTCGGCTCCGCCGGCGCGGTCGTCGAGGGGGCCGCGGTGGAAGGCGGCACGGCCGCGCTCGGAGCCGCGGGTGCAAGCGTGGCTGCGGGTGCATTTTGCGCAATTGGGGCAGAACGGTCACCGCGCATCCAGAGGGCGTATCCCCCGATCACCGCAACTAGCAGGAGGATCGCGGCTTGATGATGGCGTCGAATCCTACGGCGGGGTCGCTCTTCCATGACCTTCAGACTCAGCAAGATCCAGGCCACGGAGGCACGGTCAGACGCGGCCCGCGCGCCCGCGCCGGCGTGGCCGTGGGCGGTACTGTCCGAGCTGTCGGTCCAGCTCGGCCCGCAGGTCCTCGGGCGTGAACGGGCCCGCCAGGCAGGCGGCGCAGCCGGCCGCACGCGCGTGCTCGACGGCCTGGAGGGGATCGCGGCCGCTCATCGCGATGACCGGGATGTCGCGCGTCGCCGCCGCGGCCTTGAGACGGCGCGTGACCTCCCAGGAATCCAGCCGCGCGGCGCCCGCGTCGATGACGATCGCGTCGGGCCGCCGCACGACCGCGCAGGCGATGGCCTCCAGCCCGTCCGTCGCCACCTGGACGTCGTAACCGGCGCCACGGAGGTGTGTGCAGTAGAGGTCGCGCTCCGCCCTCGCGTCGTCCACGAGCAGGACGCGCGGCCGGCGTCGCGGGCGCACGGACGACGGCACAGTGGGGGTGTCGATGGTCGTCGTCATATCGTTTGGTACCGCGCCTGAGAGCCGGCAGCGGTCTCAGCAGGGACGAACGTCCCGTCAAAGCGAAGGCACCGTCCCTGCGTGGACGAGCCCGACCAGGTGTCCCGTCGACGGCCCGCCTTACGGGAGTGCCGTGAGCAGAGCGGCGGCGGTACGACCCCGCGGCGTCAGCCAGCCGGTCTCCCCACCCATCGTATCCGTTTGGACCCAGCCCTGCTCGCCGAGGTCGGCCAGCACGCGCGCGGCGAGCGCGCCGTCGCCGCCCAGCGCGTCCGCGGCGATCCTCTTGAGCGGAAGCACGGATCGCGCGCCGAGCCGTTCCGACCACGCCACGGCTTCGATCACCCGGATCGCTTCGGCGTTCATCAGTTCCCCTCCTGGTCGCCCGTGAACCCGTTTCCAGCGTACCGCCGGCGGTCGAGCAACGGAGGGGTGAGAGATCTTTTTCGTTTCAGTGCAGGGGCGCCCCCGCTCGGCGGTGGCGTGGGGAGCGCATGATGAACAGCAGCGGCAGCATGAGCACGAAGATGATGGCCAGCAGGCGGAAGACGCCCACGAACGCCAGCATCGTCGCCTGGCGGGCCACCAGGCCGAAGGCCATGGCCTGGGCCTGGCGGGTCGCGGTCACGACGTCCGCGCCCCGCGCCACCAGGGACGCGCGGAGGCCCTCCAGGAACGACCGGGCTCGCGGATCGTACATGGTGATGTGGGCGCCGAGCAGGGCGAGGTTCCCCTGGGCGCGCCGCGAGAGCATCGTCGTGGACAGGGCGATGCCCACGCTCCCCCCGATGTTCCGCATCAGGTTGAAAAGGCTCGTGGCGTTGCCCATCGTTTCCTTGGGGATCGGGTCCATGGTGATCGTGGTGAGGGGGACGAAGATGAGGCCGAGCGACATGCCCTGGATGAACTGCGGCCAGAAGACGTCCCAATAGCCGGCGGAGAGGTCGAGGTTCCCGAGCCAATAGAGGGTGAGCGCGCCCCCGCAGATGCCCAACGCGAGGAGCTTGCGGGGGTCCATGCGCGCGACGATCATCCCGACGACGGGCATGGCCAGGAAGGACCCCATCCCGCGCGGGGCCATGGCGATGCCCGCTTGCAGGGACGGATAGCCGAGCAGGGTCTGCAGCATGATCGGGAGCAGGACGAGGCTTCCGTACAGGACGAAGCCGAGCACGGTCATCAGGAAGACGCCCGCGCTGTAGGTCCGCTCGTTGAACACGCGCAGGTCCACCACCGGATGCTCGGTGTGGAGCTCGCGCCAGATGAAGACGGCCAGGCCGACCACGGTCAGCCCGGCCAGCACCCGGATGGAAGAAGCCGCGAACCAGTCCCGCTGCTGCCCCAGGTCGAGCAGGATCTGCAGGGACCCGATGCCGAGCGCGAGGAGGCCGATGCCCCAGTAGTCGATCGTCTCCGACTTCCGGCTCACGTAGGGCGGATCGAAGACGAACAGCTTCGTCATGACGATCGAGGCCAGGCCGACGGGCAGGTTGATGTAGAACACCCACCGCCAGCTGTAGCTGTCGGTGAGCCATCCCCCCACCACCGGACCGAGGATGGGGGCGACCACGATGCCGAGGCCCCAGAACCCCATCGCCTTGCCGCGATCGCGGGGCGGGAAGGCTTCGAGCAGCACGGCCTGCGAGAGGGGCTGCAGGGCGCCCCCGGTCAGGCCCTGCACGACGCGGAAGGCCACGAGCACGCTCAGGGTGGGGGCCAGGCCGCAGAGAAAGGAGGCGACGGTGAAGCCGCTGATGGAGATGAGGAGCAGCCGCTTGCGTCCGAAGTAGTTCGCCAGCCAGCCGGTGAGGGGCAGCACGATCGCGTTGGCCACGAGATACGAGGTCAGGGCCCAGGTGGACTCGTCGATGGACGCGGAGAGGCTGCCCGCGATGTGGGGCAGCGACACGTTGACGACCGTCGTGTCGAGGATCTCCATGAACGTCGCGAACATGACCGCGACGGCGACGATCCACGGGTTGACGAGGGGCGGCGCCGGCCGCTCCGCGGCCTCGGCGCTCACTTCGTGTGGACGGTGGGCACGACGGACATGCCCGGGCGCAGGAGGTGATCGGGATCCTGGCCGCGGTCGATCGTGATCTTCACCGGGACGCGCTGCACGACCTTCACGAAGTTGCCGGTGGCGTTCTCCGGCGGCAGCAGGCTGAAGCGGGCGCCGGTGGCGGCGGCACTGACCGCCGCGTCGTACTCCTGCCGCGACACCTCGTCCTTGGCCACCAGCGTCTTCAAGCGCTCGAGGTCCTGGGCCGCTTTGGTGGCCTTTGCTTCCGTCTCCTTGACCCGGGCCTGGGCCATCCTGACCCTCGCGGCGGCGGTGGCGACGTCGCTGTTGGCCGTCTCCACGTCGCCCGTCGCGGTGGTGGACGTCATGGGGACGCTCGTACGCGCCCCCTGCGCCCCCGCGGTGGCCGCGGCCAGCT
>DASTLK010000071.1:0-3948 GCA_035715025.1 Vicinamibacteria bacterium | reverse complement strand
CGTCGGTGAAGTAGCGCTCCGAGAACTGCGGCAGATAGTTGCCTTCGGGTCCGAGGTGGTTGTAGACGACGTCGAGGATCACGCCCATCCCCTGCCCGTGCGCCTCGTCCACGAAGGCGCGCATCGCGTCTGGGGGGCCGTAGAGGCGCGTGGGCGCGAACATGTCGACGCCGTCGTAGCCCCAGCCGAAGCGCCCGGCGAAATCCGCCACCGGCATCACCTCGACCACGGTGATCCCCAGCTCGCGGAGCGCGGGCAGCTCGCGGCGTGCCGCGTCCCACGTGCCCTCGGTCGTGAAGGTCCCCACGTGCATCTCGTAGAGGACCTGCCCGGGCAGGGCGAGGCCCTTCCACCCGGCGTCCTGCCACCGGTAGGCCGCGGGATCGATCACCTGGGAAGGGCCGTGCGGTCCTTCCGGCTGGAAGCGTGAAGCGGGGTCGGGGAAGCTCTCGCCCTCGTCGAGGCGGTATCTGTAGAGCGCGCCCGCGCCCGCCTCCCGCACCGTGCCCGAGAAAAAGCCCCCGCCTTCCGCAGACAACGACGTGCGGCCGCCTTGGAGAACGACCTCGACCGAGCGCCGTCGCGGAGCCCACACGCGGAAGTGCGCTCCGCCGGGCGGAAGGATCTCGGCTCCGACGGGCAGTCGCCGCGGCGGATGGTCCATGGAGTTTCTCCGGATGTCTGGCCCCGCCGCCCGCGGCCTCAGCGATTCTTGGCCCGGGTGCGTGCCGCCTTGCGCGCGGCGGGGCTGGCCGCGCGCCGCCCCTCGTGACGCAGAGCCGCCTTCACTGCGCGCGAGCGGCGCGCCGACGGCGGCCGCGAGCGTGCGGTCCGGCCCTGGCGGTAGGCCCGCGCCGCGCTCTCACGTGTCTTCCTCTTTCCCGTCTTCGGCGGCGGCAGGGCGACACCGGAGCGCCGTGCCTTGGACAGCCCGATGGCGATCGCCTGCTTCGTCGACCGCGCCCCGTGCTTGCCCTCTCGAACGTGCTCCATCTCCTCGCGAACGAACTCCCCGGCCTGGGTGCTGGGAGCCTTCCCGGCCGCCTGGTCGCGCTTTGCGCGCTCGAGGGTTGCCTTTTCCGGCATGTGATTCCTCCTTGAGCCTCCTCCAAACTAACGCCAAGCCATTCGCGAAAGGAAGGGACGCGAGCGATAGCCTATCGGACGCGCCTATCTCGACCCCATGACGCGCAGGGCGAGGGGGATCGTAGTGGCGATCCCAAGGCCGAGGAGGGCGAACCCGATCCTCCGCCGTCGCTTGCGGGCCAGCTTGTCCGAAAGGAGCAGGCCGGCGCCCATGCCGAGCAGTCCGCGGGTGGCGGCCACGGAGGCGAGAGTGGGGAGCGACAATTGCAGTTTGTGCCTCATTGTTCCTCCTCGGAGTGGCCTCTCCGGTCACCCCGAACGGGGAGTGTGCAAGCCACACGCCAGCGCCGCACGAGGAGGTCAGTCCGCGGAAGGGCCGAGGAGTCGTGCCCGCACCACGAACCGTTGCGGCGCGGGGCCCACCATGAAGAACGGATAGCACGTCACGAGGGTGAGCGTCGGCTGCGGAGTCGGATCGAGAAGGTCGGCGCGCTGGGGGCCCACGACCGCGGCCGATTCCACCCTGTAATCGTAGGAGCCGCCCGGCGTCACCAGGCGCATGGTGTCGCCCTCGCGCACGTCACGCAGACGGCGGAAGTCCAGGTCGCGATGGCCGGCGAGAGCGACGTTGCCCTTCTGCCCGGGCAGCGCCGTCCCGGGCACGTGACCCACGGCGTGCCGAAGGGTCGCGGTGGCGATGCCTTCCGCGACGATGACGCGCAGGCCGAGGCGCGGCGCTTCCAGGCGGCCGACGAGATCGCCAGGCAATGCGGGGAGGGTCGACGACGCCGGGCGCGCCGCGTCTGTCTCGACCGGGATGCGGGAAGGACCCGCGAGCGCGGATCCCTCCCGCAAGGCATGGTCGAGCCGGCGGTCCTGCCTCCTCGCATAGAGCGCGGACTCGCCGTAGGCCCAGAGGCAGGCGCCCAGGCAGAGTGCTGCGAGCCCGAAGAGGCTCCGCTCCAGGAGGGACGAGGGGTGACGCCGGCCCGGCCCACGCACGGCTTTTCTCAGGCGGTGTGGCGCGCGACGCGGACGCCGACGCCGCCCGCGAGGGCGATCAACCCCACCAGTCCCACGAGCGGCAGGTCACTGGCGGTCTGCGGCAGCGCCGACGCCGTCCGTACTCGGGCCGGAGCGGGTGCCGCGGCCATCGGGGTGGTGGCGTAGGGCTGTTCGGCCATCACCATCGTGACGTCGCCGGCGTGCAGGCGGCCGCCGCTCAACGTGTGGTACTCGATCGCGGCCCGCGAGCCGACGGTCACGTCGGAGGCCAGGTGCGAATCGTCGTCGACGATGAACGTCCGTTGCCCGGTGGGAGTGTCCACCACGAGCTGGCCGTTGCCGGACGAGATGACGGTCCCGGTCACGGTCTCCGCGGGCCCCATCGCCGGCGGAGCGGTGGTGGCGGTGCTGGTGATGGGCTCCGTCCCGAGCACGGCGACGGTCGTCGCGTGCATCCGGTCATCCGACAGCCGGTTGAAGTCCACGGTCACGCGGGAACCGGTGACGAGGCTGGCCGGAACGGTCGACTCGGTGTCCACGACGAACGTCTTCTGGCCGGCAGCGGTGTCGATGACCACGAGGGCGGGCCCGGACGAGACGACGGTGCCCGTGATGGTCTCGGTGCTGGCCGTCGAGCTCTGGGCGGAAAGGGAGACCGCCAGGGCGAGGATGGCAATGCCTATGAGGAGCGATTGGCGAAACGACATTGGTACGCCTCCTTGGGAGTCTGCGACTCGAATGCCCGAGCCGCAGGAACCCGTACCCCAGGTGCAAGCAGGGTGCCAGAAGGACCGATGACGAGCCCGGTCATCGGGGCGGGGGATTGGCGGGATATTTGCTGCACAGATGCGGAGGAGGACTCATATGAAGGTCAAGGACATCATGACGGTGGACCCTGCATGTTGCGTACCGGACACGGACCTCGGAGAGGTCGCGCGCCTGATGGTGGAGCACGACTGCGGCGAGATCCCGGTGGTCCAGAGCAACGGCGTGATGAAGCCGGTGGGCGTGATCACCGATCGCGACATCGTCTGCCGGACGGTCGCCCAGCAACTCAATCCGCTCGACATGACGGCGGCGGACTGCATGACCCAGGGTTGCGTCACCATCGCCGAGGACGCCGGCATCGACGCCTGCCTCGACCTGCTCGAGCAGAACCAGGTGCGCCGGATGCTCGTCGTGGATGCCAGCGGGGCCCTGTGCGGCATCGTGGCCCAGGCGGACATCGCGCGCAGCATGTCCGGCCGTAAGACGGCCGAGGTCGTGCGCGAGGTGTCGCAGCCCAAGGCGCCCCACATGGGCGCGCTCTGAGACAGGAGGCGGCTCCCCCTGCGGCGGCGGACGATCAGCCGGCGCGGCGAGTGGGAGAGAGGACGGTCAAAGGGACGGCGTGCGGGCTCACGGAGGCGGTGACTTCTCGCTCGGAACGGAGGAGATCCTTCAGCGTCATGTGCGCAAGCACGCCGTCCACCACGTCCTGGAGCACGCGCCACACCGACCGGATCGAGCAGTCGGGACTGTGGGTGCACAGGAGCACGCTGCCGGAGTGGCGCTCGCAGAAACGCGAGTCGAAGAAGCGGCCGCCCAGCGCGGCCAGCGTCTCTCCGACGTTGATCTGCTCAGGGGTGCGGGCCAGCGTGTAGCCGCCTTCCTTGCCGCGGGTGCTCAGCACGAAGCCAGCCCGGCGCAGGAGGCGCATCATCTTGGCCACCGTCGGGCTGGCGATGCCTTCCTGCTTGCTGAGCTCGGCGATGGTGAGGCTCTGCCCCGCCTCCTCGCGTCCCAGCCGGAGCAGGCAACGCAACCCGTACTCCTCCTGAGTGGTCAGCTTCACATGAGCCCCAGTTGCAGGCGGGC
>DASTLK010000070.1:0-4910 GCA_035715025.1 Vicinamibacteria bacterium | reverse complement strand
ATGCTCGCGGGGTCGACCCCGCGCGAGATGAGATAGGCGATCCGCGTGGTGATCACGCGCGTCTTGCCCGTGCCCGCGCCGGCCAGGACGAGCAGCGGCCCCTCGGTCGTCGAGACGGCGTCGCGCTGGGCCGGGTTCAGGGACGCGAGGAGGGCCGCATCTCCGCGCGGCCGGCGATCCTGGGATGTGGGCAGAGGCCGCGGGGAGGGTGCCAAGGGGGACCGTCTTTATACCACGCTCCCTGTCCGAGGACCGGAGGAGCATGCGAAGCTTTTCCGATGGAGGCTCTGGACCGATGGCGAATCCCTTTGTGCACGTCGAGCTGAACACGACCGACCTCGAACAGGCGAAGAAGTTCTACGGCCAGCTCTTCGATTGGAAGCTCGAGGACGTGGCCATGGGCCCGACCGGCCGCTACACGATGATCAAGCCCGGCCAGGGCACCGGCGGCGGGATGCTGAGGCATCCGGTCCCGGGCGAGCCGTCGTCCTGGCTCGCCTACGTCGAGGTGGACGACGTGGCGGCGGCCACGAAGAAGGCGAAATCGCTGGGCGCGACGATCAAGCTCGACGTGACGGACATGCACGGCGCGGGCTGGATGAGCATCATCGTCGACCCCACGGGGGCGACGCTGGGACTCTGGAAGTCGCGCTGATCACCACGCCGGCCGCAGTCCGAGCGCGCTCGCGTAGCGGGCCACGGCGATGCGCGCGGCCTCCCGGTCCCGTCGCGCGACGTCCGCTCGCGCTTTCTCGTAGTGGGCGGAGACGACGCGCAGGGATCCCTTCTTGCGATCGGCCTTGAGGTCCACCCGCGCGACCAGGTGCTCGCCCGCCAGCACGGGCAGGCAGTAGTAGCCGTAGACGCGCTGCGGCGCGGGCTTGAAGATCTCGAGCAGCGCGTCGAAGCCGAAGAGGCGGGCCACGCGCCCGCGGTCCCACAGCAGCGGGTCGAAGGGAGAGAGCAGCACGCCGGTGTCGGCGCGCGGCCGTGCACATTCGACTCGCGCGGCCAGGGCGCGGTGCTCGGGCCGGATCCAACCCGTGGTGGGCGATCCCTCGCGGGCGCTGCGGCCACCATCGGGCGGTTTGGCTGCCTCCAGAGCGCAGGGGAGGACCGCTCCCTTCTCCTGCAGCCGCCGCAGCGTGGCCAGGAGCTCCGCCTTGCGATTCTTCAGGCGCCAGGTGGCGGCGAGCGTTCCCGTGGTCGCCCAGCCATGACCGTCGAGCGCGGTGAGCAGCAGCGCCTCCAGGCCGTCCGCGGTGGACAGCGGCCGGCGGCGCAGCTCCTCCGGGATCACCCGCTCCGCGAGGTCATAGGTCCGCTGGAAGTTGCGACGCTCGCGAATGGCCAGCTCGCCGCTCGACCACAGCGCGGACGCCACGCGCTTCATGATCCCGAGGTCCCACCATCCCTTGCTGCCCCGTCCCTCCATGTCCGCGGAGCGCAAAGGCCCGTCCTCGCGAATCCGCCGGCGCAGCTCGGCCGCGACCTTGGGATGCTCGCGGACGAGGTCGCCCCACCAGGGATGGCTCCGGAACTCGCGACGGCGGAAATCGAGCGCCGGATACAGGGAGTGCGGAATCCAGCTCGCCTCGTGACCCCAGTACTCGAAGATCGGCGCGCCCGGCCGCAGCAGCTCCTCGCCGACCGGCGCGTCCAGCCCTTCCAGCCGCGAGAGCAGGACGATGGTGTGGCTGCGGGCCCCGGCCACGGAGACGGTGTCGAGCTGGAGGTAGCCGAAGCGGCGGATGACCTCCTGCGCGGCCGCGAAGGCCGAGGGACCACGGCCCCGCGCCCGCCGCGGCAGGCCCGTCTGCTCGGGGGTCAAGAGGCCGGCCCGGGCCAGGGCCAGTCGCCGGGCCGCCCGTATGCTCAGCGTGTCCACAGCACGTCCCCAGCTTACCCAAGGGTCGGGTCATCCTGGGTATACTCGCCGGAATCGGGGAGGCGCGATGGCGACGAGCGGAAAGGTCGTGTGGGTGGGTTGGGGGCTCTCGATAATGGCATCGCTGCTGTTCCTGTTCAGCGCCTTCCTCAAGTTCAAGGGAGGGCCGGACATAGATCAGGCCATGACTCACCTGGGACTGCCCGCTTCCATGGTCCTGCCCCTCGGGATCCTCGAGCTCACCTGCACCGTGATCTACCTGATCCCCGCGACGGCGGTACTGGGAGCCATCCTCCTGGCCGGGTACGTCGGGGGCACGATCGTCACCTGCTGGCGCGTCGGCGATCCGTTCATCATCAACATCGCGCTCGGGCTCGTGGTCTGGCTCGGCATCTACCTGCGCGAGCCTCGCCTCAAGGAATTGATCCCCCTGCGACGGCACACCGGAGTCTAAGCCTTTAATCCGCAGTCACTTACTGGCAGCCGCCAATAATCGACGAACGTGTCGATCTGTCCGGCCCCCGTTCGTCGTACTAGTGAAGGCGGAAGAAAAGGAGAGACACGATGCGATTCATGGTGCTCGTCAAGGCGGACAAGAACTCGGAAGCGGGCGTCCTTCCGGACACCAAGATCCTCACCGCGATGGGCAAGTTCAACGAAGAGCTGGTCAAGGCGGGCGTGATGCTCGCAGGAGAGGGCCTCCAGCCCACCTCCAAGGGCGCGCGCGTGAAGTTCTCGGGCGGCAAGAAGACGGTGATCGACGGCCCCTTCACCGAAGCCAAGGAGCTCGTGGCCGGCTTCTGGCTCTGGCAGTGCAAGTCGAAGGCGGAAGCGATCGAGTGGCTCAAGCGGGCGCCCTTCGAGGGGACCGAGGTCGAGATCCGCCAGATCTTCGAGGCGGAGGACTTCGGAGCGAACCTCACCCCCGAGCTCCGCGAGCAGGAAGAGCGGCTGCGCAAGCAGGCCGAGAAGCTCAGCAAGAAGAAGTAGGACGCGTCCATGAAATTCATGATGATGGTCAAGGCGGACAAGGACTACGAAGCCGGCACGCCCCCCAGCCCGGCGCTGATGGCCGCCATCGGCCAGATGACGGAAGAGATGATGAAGGCGGGGGTCGTGCTCGAGACGGGCGGGCTGTTGCCCAGCGCGCAGGGCGCACGCGTCCGCCTGGCCGGGAGCAGGGTGACGGTGGTGGACGGCCCCTTCGCGGAAGCGAAGGAGCTGATCGGCGGCTACGCAGTCATCCGCGCGAGCTCGAAGGAGGACGCGATCGCCATGGGCTCGCGCTTCCTGAAGGTTCATGAAGAGGCGCTGGGGCCCTCGTACGTGGGCGAGATCGAGATCCGCCAGATGGCGGAGTGGTAAAAGGAGGACCTCATGTTCGGCAAGCGCGTCCCGGAGTACCTCGGATTCCAGAAGGCCTGGCTGATCCTGCTCGCGGTGGTGGGCCTGGGACGGCTGGGGCTGTCCCTGGCCGGCCTGCCGGACCGCACCGTGATGTGGCTGTCGATGACCGTCGTGGGCTGGGCGGCCGTGTTCTACTACGGCGTCGCCGTCCACACGCGCGGCTTCGGCAGCTACAAGCACCTGCTGCCCCTGATGATCTTCCAGGTCGTGCTCGTGCAGGCCATCGCGGTCTTCGGGATCCTGCTCGCCATCGCGGGCCTGCCGAACATCTACGCCGCTCCCGAATACAGCGGGCCGCCGTTCGCGCGGAGCGCCAACCAGTGGACCCACGCCCTGGCCCACCTGACCATCGGCATCGTCGTTCCCGTCCTGCTGGGATGGGGCGTCGGCTCACTCGTCCTGCTCGTCACGAAGAAGGTGGCGCGGCGGCCGGCGGTGGCGTAGCGACTCTCCGTGGCCACGGATACCCATCGGGCGATCGACGCGGTCTGGAGGATCGAGTCGGCCCGCCTCATCGCCGGCCTGGCCCGTATCGTGCGCGACGTCGGCCTGGCCGAAGAGCTGGCGCAGGACGCCCTCGTGGTCGCGCTCGAGAAGTGGCCGGAGTCAGGCGTCCCCGACAACCCGGGCGCCTGGCTCATGGCCACCGCGAAGAACCGCGCCCTCGACCGGCTGCGGCGCGGCAAGCTCCTCGAGCGCAAGCACGAGGAGATCGGCCGCGAGCTCGAGGCCCGGCAGGCCATGGCCGTCGCCGATTTCGAGGCGTCCATCGACGACGACATCGGAGACGACCTCCTGCGCCTCATCTTCACGGCCTGCCATCCCGTCCTCTCGATGGAAGCGCGCGTGGCCCTCACGCTTCGGCTGCTCGGAGGCCTCACCACCGAGGAGATCGCGCGGGCCTTCCTCGTCCCGGACGCGACCATCGCCCAGCGCATCGTGCGGGCCAAGCGCACCCTGGCCGAGGCACGCGTCCCTTTCGAGGTGCCGCGCGGGGAAGAGCTCGCCGCCCGTCTGGCCTCGGTGCTGGGCGTGATCTACCTCATCTTCAACGAGGGCTACGCCGCGACCGCGGGCGATGATTGGATGCGGCCCGGCCTCTGCGAGGACGCGCTACGGCTGGGACGCATCCTGGCCGAGCTCGCTCCCCACGAGCCGGAGGTCCACGGCCTGGTCGCGCTGATGGAGATCCAGGCCTCGCGCGCGGGAGCGCGCATCGGACCGTCCGGAGAGCCCGTGCTGCTCCTCGACCAGGACCGCACGCGCTGGGACCACCTCCTGGTCCACCGCGGGCTCACCGCCCTCGCGCGCGCGGAGGCGCTGGGCGGGACTCTCGGACCCTACGCGCTGCAGGCGGCGATCGCCGCTTGTCACGCCCGGGCGCGGACGGCGGCGGAGACGGACTGGTTGCGCATCGCCGCGCTCTACGATGCCCTCGCGCAGCTCACGCCCTCCCCCATCGTGGACCTCAACCGCGCGGTCGCGGTCGGCATGGCCTTCGGCCCCGCCGCCGGCCTGGAGCTCGTGGACGCGCTCGTCTCCGAGCCGGCGCTTCGCGGCTACCACCTCCTGCCCGCCGTGCGCGGCGACCTCCTGGCCAAGCTCGGCCGCCGGG
>DASTLK010000069.1:0-2760 GCA_035715025.1 Vicinamibacteria bacterium | reverse complement strand
CAGATCGTCGGAGCAGCCGGCGGAGCCGGTCCATTCGCGCACGCGCTCGGAGACGCGCCCCACCACCACCTCCGCGCGTTCCCCGCACGCGGTCTCGATCAGGGCGCGCAGCCGGTCCTCGCCGAACTCCTCGTCGTCCGGCGAGAGCGCCTCCGTGGCGCCGTCCGTGACCATGGCCACCATTTCTCCGGGAGCGAGCTGCACCTCGCCCATGTCGTAGCGCGCGCTCTCGAGCAGGCCGAGCACCGGCCCCCCGATCCCCAGGCGCTCGCGCCGCTGGCCCCCGTCCACCCAGAACGGCGGGACGTGGCCGGCGTTGACGTAGGCCAGGCGGCGGCGCGCAGGGTCGAGCTCCGCGTAGAACAGGGTGACGTACTTGTTCTCCTGCGTGCTCTCGAACAGGAACCGGTTGAGCCGCACCATGAGCTGGTCCGGGCGCGCGCTCCCGGCCAGGGCGCGCAGCGACGCGTGCACGGAGGCCATGAGGATGCTGGCGGGCGCGCCCTTGCCGGACACGTCCGCGATGGCCAGGGCCCACCGATCGTCGCCGAGGGGAATGAAGTCGTAGTGGTCGCCTCCGACCTCGTAGCAGGCGAGGCTCTCCGCCGCCACTTCGAAGCCGGCGATGACCGGGCGCTCGCGCGGGAAGAGCGAGCGCTGGATCTCGCGCGCGATCTGCATCTCGCGGTCGCGCCTCTGCTTCTGCAGGTCGACGCGATGGAGTCGGACCGCCTCCAGCGCGGCCCCCACCTGGCGGGCGAGGGTGAGGGCGAAGTCGCGGTCCTCGTCCGTGAACGCGCCGCCGCCCACCCGCTCACCGACCGCGATGAAACCGTCCGTGCGCGCGCCCACGGTCACGGGAACGACCAGGACCAGGCGCGCGCGCTGGAGACGGTCCTTGATCGCCCCCGCCGGCAGATCGCCGACGGGCAGCGGCTGCGTGAGCGCATCGAGCACGGGACGGGCGCCGGCTTCGGGCACGAACGCGTCATCCGTCTCGCTGCGCAGCCCGCGCTCGTGCGCGAGGGCCAGACCCCCGCCGCCCACGCCCAGGTAGAGCGCGCAGCGTGAGACGAGGAGATGGCCCATCAGGGTCGTGGTCACGAGGTTCTTGATGCCCTCTTCGTCGAAGCTCGAAGTGAGCTCGCGGCTGATGTCGAAGAGGGTGTGGAGCTGGTAGACCTTCACGGACAGCCGCTGGTTGAGCGTCTTGAGCTCGTGGTAGATCAGGCCGTTCTCGATCGGGGTGGCCGCGCAGGCGGCCACGCTGTGCAGGAACGAGGTCTCCTCCCGTCCGAAGGTGCGGCTGTCCGCGCGCGGGCCCAGGCCGAGCACGGCGATCACGCGGGCCTGGGGCCCGCCCGAAGCCTCCGGCCCCTGGCCGTCGTGAAAGCGCACGATCGGGCACAGCACTTCCAGGCCGTAGGCGGCCAGGACGTCATCCGCAACCCCTTGGCCGCGTGAGGCGACTCCGTCCGCCGCCAGCTCCAGGGACACGCGCGCGGGAGCGCCCGGGGGCAGCCCGCGCGAAGCGCGCACGTCGTAGGCGCCGTCCGCCCCCCGCACGAGCAGGCATCCGCGCCCGGCCTGCAGCTCGCCCATCACGATGAGGAGCGCGGCGTCCAGGATCTCCTCGCGGCTCATGGCCGAGTTCAGGGTCGTGGTGAGGTCGAGGAGCGAGATGAGCTCCGACATGCGCTTGAGGAGCGGGCTGGCTTCTCCCGCTCGCCGGAAATCGTCGAGCGCGCGCTGATACTGGAATACGACCGGGACTTCCATCAGCGGCCAGGAGGCTCCTCGCCGACCGGCGTCTTGTGCTTGACGAGGGCGCACACGTTCCGGCGCGCGGAGCGCCGGAAGGTCACGGAGTCCATGATCTTCTCCATGAGGTGCATGCCCAGGCCGCCCGTGCGGCGCTCGGTGACGAACTTGTCGAGATCGACCTGGGGCACGGCGCGGGGGTCCACCATCTGGCCGGTGTCCACGAGCTCGACGCGGAAGTCCGGCCCGCGGTCCTCGAAGCGCAGCTCCACTTCGCGGTCGGTCGCGCCCTTGTAGGCGTGCTCGAGCACGTTGGTGGCGGCCTCGTCCACCGCCAGCGAAAGGCGCTCCGCCACCGGCTCGGCAAAGCCGCCGACCTCGGCCATCTTCTTCGTCACCTCGCGCACGAGGCCGAGGTAGGCGGTCTCGCTCGGCAAGGAGAGGATGAGGGAGGGCTTGTTCCGGCCGCGGGGCATGCGCGCCGCCGGGCTCGGCGCCGGCGGCGGCCGTCGAGATTCCTCGCGCCCGCTCACGCGATCAGGCGCCCGCACCGTGCGCGGGACCGAAGCTGGCGATGGCCTCCGCCTCGGAGGCGTAGGTGCGATACAGGTGGTTGAAGCCGAGGATGTCGAAGATGTTCTGGACGGTCTCGTTGAGGCTGGCCAGCCGCAGGTCGCCCCCGTTCCTGCGGATCTCCTCGATGGCCCCCATCATGGCCCCGAGGCCCGCGCTCGCGATGTAGCTGAGACCCGCGCAGTTGACCACGATCTTGAACTGCTTCAACGAGATAGCCTTCTGCAGTGCCCCCTCGAAGAGGCGCACCGTGTGGGCGTTGATGAACCCCTTGGGATAGAGGAGGACGACGTCTCCGACGTCGCGGCTCTCGACCGTCAGCTCGCTCATCCGATGAGCCGACTATATCGCATCCGGGATTCCGGCCGCCCCGAGCGCGGCACGGCCGCGGGCGATGTCCTGCCGGATCTGGGCGACGAGGGCCTC
>DASTLK010000068.1:0-5941 GCA_035715025.1 Vicinamibacteria bacterium | reverse complement strand
TCCTCGCGCGGGCCCTCCAGGCCTTCCAGGCCCGCCTGCCCGCGTCCGTCGCCGCGCGCATCGCCGACGCCGGCGCGCCATGAAGACGGTGGGCGCGTTCCTGCTCTTCCTCGTCCTGGCCATCGCCTGGACGTGGCCGGCGCGGGGCTGGCCGATGGTGTTCGACGACCTGCACCTCGTGCGGACGTTCAGCGGCACCGAGCTGGCGGCGGCGTGGACCGGTCACTGGGATCCGGACGGGCTGGAGACGCCGGGCTTCCGGCCCCTGAGCCTCGAGTTCAACCACGTCCGCGCGGCGGTGTTCGACGATCACGTGATCGGCCATCGCCATCTCCTGGCCGGAATGTTCGCTCTGGTCCTGGCCCTCCTCGTTCCCCTGGGCCGCTCGCTCGGCCTCGGCTTCGCGGCATCGGTCGCCGCCGGCCTGGTCATGCTCTTCACGCGCTACAGCGCCTACCACCTCGTCTGGATCACCGACGGCAACCATCACCTGCAAGGGCTCGCGTTCGCTGGGTCGGCGCTTCTGCTCGTCCCGGGCCTGGCCCGCTCGTCGCGTGCGTGGCTCGCGGCCTCGCTCCTGGCCATCGCCCTGGGGCTCTGCGTGCGCGAGGACACGCTGGCCGCGCTGCCCGCGTTGGCCCTGATCGCGTTCGCGCGCGGACCGCGACGTCTCGCCGCCACGTACACGATCGGCCTGGGCACGCTGGGTGTCGGGATGCTGGCCTGGCGGCGCGCGTTCGTGCCCGCCGCTCAGCCCCTTGGCCTCGACTTCGCCGGCTTCGCACGGGCCGTCCTGCACGCCTTCGATCCGGTGGGAGTCGGCGGCTTCGATACGGCCAGCCGCGTCCTCAGTCACGGCTGGTGGCTCCTGCTCGCCGTCACGCTCGGGGCCCTCGTGGCCACGCGAGATCGCGCGGCCCAGCGTGATGCGGCCGGGTGGGCGCTGGTCGCGGCCTTCGCCTGCACGCCCGGCCTTCTGCTGCAGCGGGACGACCTGCTCTTCTTCGCCTCGCTGTTCGTGGCCTTGATGCTGGCCACCGCATGGCAAGCGATCTGGCGCACGCGGCCGTCGTGGCGGCCGCTCGTCGTCATCGGCCTCGCCTGGTCGGTCGTAGGCGGAGGCTGGACGGGGGCGCGGCTGGCCGAGAACTTCCATCCCGCCAGCGCCCGCGCAGTGGACTGGAACACCGAGTTTCTCTACGGCCGCTATGCCTCCGCCCGCATCCCGGAGGAGCGGCGCCGCCGCCTGGTCGCGCAGCTCGACACGCTCGGGATACGCGCGGGCGAGCAGCCGCGCCTGCGCGTGCGCGCGCTCATCGCGGAGGCCAGGGAGGCCGGGCGCCGCCGGCCCACGGCGGACGGCCGCGTGTTCTTCCCGCTGCTGCCCGAGCCCTACTTCTGAGCGGCGGAGCCCGGCTCCGATTGACCCTGATGAAGTCTCGGGGTACGACTCACGCATGAGCACGCCCCCGGGCCCGGCGATCGTCGTCCGCCATCTCACCAAGGCCTTCCGGAAGAAGGTGGCGGTGGACGACGTCTCCTTCGAGGTGCCGCGCGGGCGCTTCTTCGGGTTCCTGGGCCCCAACGGCGCGGGCAAGAGCACCACCATCAAGATGCTCACCGGCCTGCTGCGGCCGACGGCGGGCGAGGTCACCATCGAAGGCTTCTCCCTCGAGCGCGACCTGCTCGCGCTCAAGCGCGTGATCGGCGTTCTGCCGGAAGAGCTCCCGCTCTACGAGCGCTTGACCGGCGAGGAATACCTCCACTTCGCGGGCCGCATGTACGGCCTCGGGCGTGAGGAGACGCGGCGCCGGACGGAGGAGCTGCTCGAGTTCCTCAGCCTGGACGAGGAGCGCGGCAAGCTCATCGTCGACTACTCGCAGGGGATGCGGAAGAAGGTGGCCCTGGCCGCCGCCCTCATCCACAGCCCCAGGGTGCTGTTCCTGGACGAGCCGCTCAACGGGATCGATCCCATCTCCGGCCGCGTGGTGACCGACCTCTTGCGGCGGCTGGCCGACAAGGGCGTGACCCTGTTCTTCACCACCCACGTGCTCGACGTCGTGGAGCGCCTGTGCGACGAGGTCGCGATCATCGATCGCGGGCGCCTGATCGCGCAGGGGACTCTCGATCAGATCCGCGCCCAGCGCGAGGTCGCCCAGGACGCGAGCCTCGAGGACGTGTTCCTCAAGCTCGTCTCCGCCGAGGTGCGGCGGGAGGACCTCTCGTGGATCGGCTGATCGGCCTCGTCCTCCTGCGCTGGAAGATGGACCTGCGCGGCCTGCGCCGCACGCCCGAGCGACTGGCCGGCCTGGTCCTGCTCGTCCCCCTGCTCGCGATCTCCGCCGCGTTCGCGACGGCAGCGATGTACGTGGGGGCGCGCAGCCTGGGCGCGCGCGATCCCGACCTCCTCCTGCCCCTGGTCTCGCTCCTGGCCACGGCCATCGGCGTCTTCTGGATGATCTCGCCGATGCTGACCGGCCTCGCCCTCGGCGAGACCCACGACCTCGCGCGCCTCCTGATCTTCCCCATCCCGTTCTGGAGCCTGGTGGCCTCATCGCTCCTCGCGAACCTCCTCCAGCCGCTGGTGCTGGCCAAGATGCCGGTGGTCGTGGGGCTGGCCCTGGGCCTGGCCGAGCGGCCGTCGACCCTGCCCTTCACGCTGCTGGGCGTGGCCCTGAGCTTCGTCTTCATGCTGGCGGCCGTGCAGCTCTCCTCGCTGCTCCTGATGGGGCTCGCGCGCAGCCGCCGCTTCCAGGACCTCTCGCTGTTCCTCGGCATCGGGCTCGGCTTCGTCCTCAGCATCGCGCCCCTGGCCCTGATCTCGGCCGGACCGCGTCCCCTGCGCGTGCTGAAGCGGCTGCTCCTCGACCACGACCTGTTCGCGCTCTCGCCCTTCGCCTGGGGCGTGCGCGCCGCCGTGCACGCCGGCCACGGGGACGCGGGGGCGTTCGCGCTCTACTCCCTGGCCGCCGCCGCCGCCATCGCGGTGACGCTCGGCCTGAGCACGGCCGTCATCGCGAGGATCCATCGCGGCGAGCTGGACCTCGGCGCCTTCGCGGGCCGCACGCGGGGCCGTCCCGCCCGCATGCGGTTCTCCGGTCCCCTGGGGGCGCTGGTGGAGAAGGACCTGCGCGTGGCCTGGCGCGATCCCGCGCTGAAGGCGAGCCTGTTCATGGGGCTGGTGACCCCGCTCCTCTTCCTGTTCTTCATGACGCAGGCGACGGGTGGACCGGGCCCGACCGCGGTGCTGGGATTGGCCACCGTGGTCGGCCTTTCCGTGTTCGGCACCAATACCTTCGGGCTCGAGCGCCGTGGGATCGGGCTGCTCATGAGCTTTCCCATCGCGCGCTGGCGCATCCTGGTGGCCAAGAACCTCGCCAGCATCACGCTGCGCCTGCCGTCCGTCCTCACCGTTCTCGTGGCCAGCGCCGTGCTCGCGCCGCCCGATCTCATCCCGGCCACGGCCACCGTCGCCGTGATCGGGCTTCTCATCTCCGCGGGGGTGGACAACTACGCGTCGATCCTGTTTCCGGTGGCGGCTCCGGAGCCCGGCCGTCCCCCGGGCGCGGCCGGAAGCCGCGGCCTGGGAATGATCGTGATCTCGGCGATGCTCCTCACCCTGGCCCTGATCACGGCCACGCCTTTCGTGCTCCTGGCCTGGCTGCCGCGCCTCTTCTCGATGCCGTGGCTGTGGGTGGTCACCCTGCCTCTCGCCCTGGCCGGAGCGGGGGCGGTCTACGCCATGCTGATCGCGGGCGCGGAGAAGCTGCTCCGGCGGCGCGAGCCGGAAGTGCTCGAGCGGATCCTGTGGTCGCCGGCATGAGGCGTCCCACGGTCGCGATCGTGGGCCTCGGGCTCGTGGGTGGATCGCTGGCGCGCGCGCTGAGCGGAGCCGGGTATCGCGTGATCGGGCACGACCGCCCGCGCATCCGGCGCCAGGCGCTGGCCGCGGGCGCCATTGCCGTGGCCGCGCGATCCGTCCCCCTCGCGGTGGCGGAGGCGGACATCGTGGTGCTGGCGGCCTCACCGCGGACGAATCGCCGGTTGCTGCCCCAGGCCGCGCGAGCGGCGCGTGCGGGCGCCGTGCTGACCGACGTGGGCAGCGTGAAGCGGGGGATCTGCGGCGACGCCCGACGGCGCGGGCTCGCGCAGTTCGTGGGGGGACACCCGATGGCGGGCCGCGAGGTATCGGGTTTCGCGGCCTCCACTCCCGACCTGTTCCACGGGCGACGGTGGATCCTCACTCCCGAGGCCGGCACCGCGCCCGCCGCCGTGCGCGCGGTCCGTGCGCTGGTCCGTGCCGCGGGCGCGCGGCCGGTCGTGATGCCGCCCGCCCAGCACGACCGCGCGGTGGCGTTCCTCTCCCACGTCCCGCAGGTGGTGGCCTGGGCGTTGTTCGGAGCGGCGCGCTCGGATCGCGTAGCGAAGCGCCACCTGGGCGTGGCCGGACCCGCGTTCCGGGACATGACGAGGTTGGCGCGCAGCCCGCGCGCCCTCTGGCGCGAGATCCTGAGGGAAAACCGCGCCGAAGTGACCGCAGCGCTGAATTCGTTGGTGGCGCAGCTGCGCCGCCCCGTTTAGCCGACCGAGGATGGCAGACCGACCTGGCCGCAGCGTCTAATCTGCTGACCGTGTCGATCGAATATCCGTTGCGCGCCGGACCCGCTCGGCTCTAGAGCGCGTCGTCGGGTTCGCCCTTCCCCCCACCCTCCACGCCCTCGTTCCGAGCCGCGGGTGAGGGCTGATGGGTGGCATCGAAGCGATCGACCGGAGCGGTCTTCTCCGGATCCGTGAGCGCGGGGCTGGCGGCGGGCCGCGCTCCCGGACGCTGCGGATCCGTCCCCGAGTTCACCGCCACTCCTCGATCCGGATCGGAGGTGACGGACTTGCGATCGGTCGTAGATGGGTTGGGCATGGCGATTCCTCCTGCGGCGGGATCCTTCATCCATCATCCCGCGTTATCCGGACCGGTCAACGCCCTCTGCTATCATCGCGATCTATGAACAAGGTCGTGCGCGACGCGGCGGAGGCCGTGCGCGACATCCCGGATGGCGCCTCGATCATGGTCTCCGGCTTCGGGCTCTGCGGGATCCCCGAGAACCTGATCGCCGCCCTGCGCGCGCAGGGAAGCAAGGGCCTCACTGTCATCAGCAACAACGCGGGCACCAACGACTTCGGGATCACCTTCCTGCTCCAGAGCAAGCAGGTGAAGAAGATGATCTCGACCTACGTCGGCGAGAACAAGGTCTTCGAGAAGATGGCCCTGGCGGGGGAGATCGAGGTGGAGCTCAATCCCCAGGGGACCTTCGCCGAGCGCATGCGCGCGGGCGGCGCGGGCGTGCCCGCCTTCTTCACCCCGACGGGCTACGGCACCCTGATCGCGGAGAACAAGGAAGTGCGCTGGTTCGACGGCCGGCCCCACGTGATGGAGACGGGGCTGCGCGCGGACTACGCGCTGGTCAAGGCCTGGAAGGGCGACCCCCAGGGGAACCTGGTGTTCCGCAAGACGATGCGCAACTTCGGGCCCGTGATGGCCATGGCCGCGCGCACCACCATCGCCGAGGTCGAGGAGATCGTGCCCGCGGGCGCGCTCGATCCCGACGCCATCGTGACGCCGGGCATCTTCGTGCAGCGCCTCTTCCAGGGGAAGGGCTACGAGAAGCGCATCGAGAAGCGCACGGTGCGGGGCGGGGGCGGCGTGGAGACGGACCCCCGGCGCGAGCGCATCGTGCGGCGCGCGGCCCTGGAGATGAAGGACGGGTACTACGTGAACCTCGGCATCGGCATGCCCACCCTGGCCGCGAACTACGTCCCCCCGGGCATCTCGATCGTGCTGCACTCCGAGAACGGCATGCTCGGCGTCGGCCCCTACCCGGAGCCGGGCCAGGAAGACCCTGACCTCATCAACGCGGGCAAGGAGACGGTCACGGAGCTGCCGGGC
>DASTLK010000067.1:0-1664 GCA_035715025.1 Vicinamibacteria bacterium | reverse complement strand
CGGTCCGGGGTGTCGAAGATGGCGGCGATGACGTCGCCCTCGCCGCGCAGGAGCATGGGAATGCGGTCGGCGTAACCGGGGGCGCGGACGACTTCGAGCTTGAGGTTCTGGAGCTGGGTGAAGCGCTCCATGAGG
This sequence comes from Vicinamibacteria bacterium, assembly GCA_035715025.1. Classification (GTDB taxonomy): domain Bacteria; phylum Acidobacteriota; class Vicinamibacteria; order Fen-336; family Fen-336; genus AA29. The sequence goes on along the minus strand of DASTLK010000067.1, from coordinate 1,529 downwards.
TCGCGCTCGAAACCGGGCCGCGTGCCCGGGGACAGGGCGAACGTGTCCGGCGACTCGTCCGCGGCGATGATGACGCGCAGGGCTCCCCGCGCCTTCACCTCGGCCAGATCTGCGCCTTCGCTGGCCATGGCCGCGGCGGCAGCCAGGGCGATGGCGAGGATCATCGTCGTGCCGTTCCTGGAGGCGATCCTCATCGTGCCGCCAGCTCCAGGGCGATGACCGTGTCGTAGGGATCGCGCGCGCCGGCCTCCGGCAAGGTCAGGGTCAGGGTGGCGGCGCTCTCCTGGACGGACAGGGGTCCGCCCCCCTTGAGCAGGCGCGCCGTCTTCACGCGGCGCGGCAGCGCGGGCAGGGCGAGCACGGAATCGTCCCAGTCCAGGACGTGCACGAACACGGTGTCGCCCTTCTGCGTCGTCACTCCCCAGGCGCGCGGCGTGATCGGGCCGCCGCGCGTGCCATAGATGGACGCGCCGTTGGCGGCCATCCACCGGCCGACCTCCTGGAGCCGGTCCACGAACTCGGGCTGGATCTTCCCGTTCGCCATGGGCCCGACGTTGAGCAGGAAGTTCGCGTCGTGCCCGGCGGCCTTGATGAGGTAGTGCACCAGGTCGCGGGTGCTCTTGTATCGCCGGTCGGTGAGGTTGAAGCCCCACGAGTTGTTCATGGTCTCGCACGTCTCCAGGGGCAGGGCCCCGATCTCCGCGTCCTTGTTGAACTCGGCGGTGCGGCCGCCGGGCAGGTCCTTCTCGAACATCTGGAAGTCCTCGCCCGGAAAGGGATGGCGGTGATGGTTGCTGCCGACGAGCGCGGCCGGCTGCAGCTCGTGGATCATCCGGTACGTCCGTTCGAGCCGCCAGTCCGCGTCCGGCTTGTCCCACCACCCGTCGAACCAGATGCCGCCGATCTCGCCGTAGTTCGTGAGCAGCTCGCGGAGCTGGCCGTCCATGTAGTCGAGGTAGCGGTTCCAGTCGCCCTGGGCCGGCCGCCCGCTGTCCGCGCCCGTGCGCCCGCGCGGGTAGTAGTCGGGGTGATGCCAGTCCAGCTGCGAGTGGTAGAAGAAGAGCTTGATGCCCTGCTTGTGGCACTCGTCGGCCAGCATCTTGAGGACGTCCTTCTTGTAGGGGGTGCGGTCCACGATGTCGTAGTCGGAGACCTTGGAGTCGAACATCGCGAAGCCGTCGTGGTGCTTGCTGGTGATGGTGATGTACTTCATGCCCGCCGCCTTGGCCAGGGCCACCCATTCCGCGGGGTCGAACTGGGTCGGGTTGAAGAGGCCGGGCAGCTTCTCGTAATCGGCGACGCTGATGCGACGTTGGTGCATCACCCATTCGCCGTCGGCGAGAGTGCTGTACACGCCCCAGTGCACGAAGAGGCCGAACTTCGCGTCCTGGAAGGCGCGGCGTGCCTCCAGGTTCGCGGCGGTGGGCTGATAGTCGGCGGCGGAGGCCGGACGCAGGGCGGCCGCGATGAGAGCCAGCCCGACCAGGGCGGCCCGCAGCCTCACTGGCCCACCTTCTCCACTCCGAGCT
>DASTLK010000066.1:0-4184 GCA_035715025.1 Vicinamibacteria bacterium | reverse complement strand
CTCTTCGCGACGCTCGTGGTGGCGGCACTGGCCTTCGCCCTGGGCGCGTTCCTGTTCGACCGGCTGCGCGACACGCTGGCGGAGGAGGTGTGACGACGCCCGCGGTCGTGGCCCGCGACGTGGCCAAGGTCTACCGGCGGTTCATGCACCGGAACCAGTTCAAGACCCTGAAGAGCGCGCTGCTCACGGGCAGCGTGATCCGCGACCTCACGCCCGATCAAACCTTCACCGCGCTCGACGGCGTCTCGTTCGAGGTGCCCAAGGGCACGACCTTCGGCGTGATCGGGGAGAACGGCTCCGGCAAGTCGACGATGCTGAAGCTGCTGGCCGGCATCACCAAGCCCACCCGCGGCTCCCTGCATGTGGACGGGCGCGTCTCCGCGCTCATCGAGCTCGGAGCCGGCTTCCACCCCGAGATCTCCGGCCGCGAGAACGTCGCCATCAACGGGATCATGCTCGGCCTGAGCCGTCGCGAGGTCCAGGAGCGCTTCGCGGACATCGTGGCCTTCGCCGAGATGGAGCGCTTCATCGACGCGCCCGTCAAGACCTACTCCTCGGGCATGTATGCACGGCTGGGCTTCGCGGTGGCCATCCACGTGGACCCCGACGTGCTCCTCATCGACGAAGTCCTGGCCGTGGGCGACGAGGCCTTCACGCGCAAGTGCCTGGACAAGATCGGCGAGTTCCGGCGGCGCGGGAAGACGATCCTGCTCGTGACCCACAGCCTCGGCCTGGCCGAGAAGATGTGCGACGAGGTCCTCTGGCTGCGGCAGGGAAAGGTCGCGGACGAGGGCGATCCCAAGCGCGTGATCGACGCCTACCTCACCTACGTCGCCGGCGGCGAGGAAACCCTCCTCGCGCGCGAGCACGGCCTCTCCGCCGGCACGTCGGTGGAGGAGGCGGCGCCCGCGACCGTGCCGGGAGACCCGGCCCTCGCCGGAGGCTATCGCGAAGGTCGCTGGGGCGGCCGCGAGATCGAGATCACGTCCGTCCGCCTCCTCGACGACCGCGGGCACGAGCGCCACGTCTACGTCCCCGGCGAGAGCCTGACCATCTCCCTGGCCGTGACCGCGCGCGCGGCGGTCGAGGATTTCGTGTTCGGCGTGGGCGTATTCAACGCGGACGGCGTCGCCGTGTACGGGACCAACACCCATATCGAGGAGTTCGAGCCGCGGCTCGTGGAAGGCACGGGCGAGGTCGCGCTGGTCCTGGAGGACCTGCGCCTGGTCGAAGGCACGTACCTGCTCGACGTGGCCGCCCATCGTCGTGACGGGACGCCCTACGACTACCACCGCGGCCTCTACACGTTCCGCATGAAGAGCCGGATCAAGGACGTGGGGGTGTATCGGCCCCCGCACCGCTGGTCGTTCTCGGGTGGGATCGCCCTCACGGTGCCGGAGGCGAGGCCCGAGCTGGATCTCCACGATACGGAAGGCGAGATTGGTCGAACGGACGGGAACGGAGACGGAGACGGAGACGGAGACGGGAACGGGAAGGGGAGCGGGAACGGAGGCGTCAGTACCAGTTGAAGCCGACGTTCACGCTGAGGCTGCGTCCCGTGCGGTGCGGCCCGAAGGTGACGACACCCTGGGCCTGCAGGTCGACGGTGAAGCGTTCGGACCGGACCACTTCGAAGCCGGTGGCGGCGAGCACCGTGGGATAGGCGGAGTCCCTGTGCTCTTCGTCATCGGCGCCTTCCGACCCGATGCCCACTCCACCCCGGAGCCAGAACCGTTCCCAGGGATCCGGCCACCACTGGGCGGCGGCGGCCAGGAACGCGTGGTGGAGGTTCTCGCGCCCGAGTCCCCCGGCTTCGAGCATGACGGCGACGTCGCCGTAGGTGCTGGCCATGGCCCCCAGGTGCAGCTCGCCGGCGAAGGCCACCCCGCAGTCCTTGCAGGGATCCGGACCGATCACGCCGGCCCCGACCGAGAAGCCGATGAGGAATCCCTCGCGGTCGACGTAGGGAGAGCCACCGCCTCGCCGTCCCCGGTAGCGGGGAGCGGCGGCGAGGGGCGAGGCAACCGCGAGAGCGAGGACGGCCACCGCAGCCAGGACGCGCACGCGCATGCAAAACCTCCGTCGCCGCGGAGAAAGCGGCCTGCGATCAGCGTCTCATCAGTGGCGCGCCGGGTCCAGGGGCGTGTGCGCGGTTCCAGGGCACAATGGGAGAGCATGGCGACCACGCTGCCGGCGATCCTGCACGAGCGCGCGGGCTGGAAGGCGGCCGGCAAGTCCGTCGTGTTCACGAACGGCTGCTTCGACCTGCTCCACCCCGGGCACGTGGCCCTGTTCGAGGCGGCGCGCGCCGAGGGAGACGTCCTCGTGGTCGGCCTCAACACCGACCGGTCGGTGCGCGCGCTGAAGGGCGCCGGGCGGCCCCTGATTCCGGAGACGGAGCGGGCGGAGACTCTCGCCGCCCTCGAGGCCGTGGATCGCGTCGTCGTCTACGACGAGGACACGCCACTCGCGCTGATCTCCGCGCTCTCGCCCGACGTCCTGGTCAAGGGCGCGGATTGGGCCCTGGACGCCATCGTCGGCCGCGAGGAGGTCGAGAGAGGCGGCGGGCGCGTGGTGCGCGTCGAGCTGCGGCCGGGACGATCGACGACCTCGATGGTGTCCCGCATTCGCCGCCCGTGAGCGCGCCGAGCCTCCCCGCCACGCTGCCTCGAGGCTCCGCGGCCGCCTGGATCGGCGCCGTCGCCGCCCACGCCCGGATCGCGGAGGCGCGCGCCCGCCTGGCCGCGGAAGGCCTCGTCGCCCTCCATGGCCTCGCGGGGCCGGCGCGGCTTCTCGTCCCCCTGCTCGTCTCCGGTCCACCCCTGCTCGTCGTGGTGAGCACCGAGCGCGTGGTCGAGCGCGTGACCGAGGACCTGCGCACGCTGGCCCAGGAGGCGGGCGCCCCCGGCGCCGTCCTCGCCCTTCCCGCGCCGGGCCCCGCGCCTTTCCGGGGACTGCCGCGCCATCCGGAGGCCGCGCTTCGCCGCGCGGCCGCCGTGCACGCGGCCCTGCGGGGGCGGCTGAGCGCGCTCGTCGCCTCCCCGGCCGGGCTGCTTCGGCCCATCCTCGCTCCGCGCCTGTTCGAGACGCGTGTCATCGCGATCGAGAGCGGCGAAGACCTCACCCCCGAGATCCTGCTCGAGGCCCTCGACGAAGGCGGATATCGCCGCGAGGACCCGGTCTCCGCCCCCGGCCAGGTCGCGCGCCGGGGAGGCATCCTCGACGTGTTCCCCCCGGACCGGGAGGCCCCTGTCCGCATCGAGTTCCTCGGGGACACGGTGGAGAGCCTGCGCACGTTCGACCCCGAGACCCAGCGCACCACGGGCACGCTCGATCGCCTCGAGGTGTTGCCCCTCTCCGACGCCTTCGCCCCGCGGTCGGTCCTGGACGCGCTCCGGCGGGCCCTGCCGCAGCGCTTCGGCGGCGTCCGCGAGCTGCCCGCGCTTCTCGAACGGCTCGAGCGCGGCCTGGCCGGCGAGGAGATCCCGGACCTCCTTCCCCTGGTCTCCGGCGCCACCGTTCCCGCCTGGGACGTCCTGCCCGGCTGGGCGGTGGCGGCCCTGGATCCGGAAGAGGTGGCCGCGGAAGCGGATGCCTTCCATGACCGCGCGCACGAGGAACGCGCGCGGCGCGAGGACCCGCTGGCCCTCGCCGTCGACGAGGTCCTGGTGCCGGCCTCCGCGCTCGAGCAGCGGATCGAGCTCGCGCCCGCCATCCACGTGCGCGAGGTGGACCTCGACGCGCGCGGCCTCCACGTTCCCTCCCGTCCGCCGCGGCGTTATGCCGGCGACCTCCGCGCCCTGGCGGGCGACCTCCGGTCCGCCGAGGGAGCGACCGTGCTGTTCCTGGGCACGCCCGGCCGGGCCGAGCGGCTCAAGGACGTGCTGCGGGAGGACGGGCTGTCCGTGGGCGACGGCACCAGGATCGAGGTCCGCCTGGGCGTGCTCGGCACGGGATTCGAGCTGCCGGACGTGCCCCTGCGCGTCCTCGCCGATGGCGACGTCTTCCCGGAGGAGGTGCATCTCCACCGCCGCCGTGGGGGTGGAGCGCGCAGCTTCCTCTCCGACTTCCGGGACCTCAAGATCGGCGACCTCGTCGTGCACCAGGATCACGGCATCGGCCGTTTCGAAGGGCTGGAGACCATCGAAGTGGGCGGCCTGCGTCGCGAGTTCATGGTCCTGGTC
>DASTLK010000065.1:0-15099 GCA_035715025.1 Vicinamibacteria bacterium | reverse complement strand
GCCCCCGCCGTGCTCTCGCTCTTGCAACAGCGCGGGGTCGCCTACGACCACGTGGTGAGCGAGCGCGGAGACCTGGAGACGGTCTTCCTGACCCTCACCGGACGCACATTGAGGGATTGATGGCACTCCAGGCGTGGCGCGCCATGGTGCGCAAGGACCTGCTGCTGTTCTTCACCGACCGGCGCGCGGTGATCATGAGCTTCGCCGCTCCCATCGCCATCGCCTCGTTCTTCGGCTTCATCTTCTCGGGCAACCAGCGCACGGAGAAGGCGCGCGTGCCCGTGCGCGTGGTGGACCTGGATCGGAGCGTCATCTCCAACGCGATCGTGCACGGCCTCTCCGCGGACAAGACGCTCGAGGTGAGCGGCGGCACCCTCGATGAGTCGCGCGAGGCCGTGCGGCGCGGCAAGACGACGGTGGCGGTCGTGGTGCCGGCCGGGTTCGGGGACGCGGCGGGCCAGGCCTTCTTCGGGGGCGCGGCCAAACCCGAGCTCCAGCTCCTCTACGACCCCTCGCACGGGGCCGAGCTGGCCATGGTGCGCGGCATCCTGACCGAACACGTCATGCAGGCGGTGAGCGCCGAGATGTTCGGCGGAGCCCAGGGCCGCAGGCTCACGCAGCAGTCGCTCGAGCAGTTGAAATCGCCCGGCGCCATGCCCGAGGGCGACCGGCAAGCACTGACCGAGATGCTCGGCGCGGTGAACCGCTGGTACGAGCGCGACAAGGCCTCGCCGGCACCGGGCGCGTCCCCGGCCACCGCCGGCCTCGCCATGCCGTACACGACGCGGGAGGAAGCGATCACCGTGCGCACGGGCGTCCCCTACAACGGCTTCGCCCACTCGTTCGCGGGGATGGGCATCCAGTTCCTGCTGTTCGCGTGCATCGACCTCGCGATCGGGATGTTGCTCGAGCGGCAGCAGGGGCTGTGGAAGCGCCTGCGCGCCGCGCCTCTCTCGCGCGGTCTCCTGCTCGCCGGCAAGGGGACGAGCGGGACCCTCATCGCCCTCATGAGCCTGGCGGTGACGTTCGCGTTCGGGATGGCCGTGTTCCGGATCCGCATCGAGGGGAGCGCGATCGCTTTCGTGGGCGTGTGCCTGGCCACGGCAGTGATGGCCTCGACCTTCGGTCTCTTGATCGCGGCGCTGGGCAAGACGCCGCAGGCCACGCGCGGGGTGGCCATCCTGGCCGTCCTGATGATGGTGATGCTCGGCGGCGCCTGGGTGCCCTCGATCCTGTTCCCGGCGTGGCTGCAGAAAGTCACGCTCGCGATCCCGGCGCGCTGGGCCGTCGACGGCCTCGACGCCACGACCTGGCGCGGGGCCTCGCTGCTGGCCACGTTGCCGACCATCGGCGTGCTGCTCGCGTTCGCGGCGCTCTTCGGCGCGCTCGCGGTGGCGCGCTTCCGCTGGGAAGAATAGGTGACCGACAGGAGGTCGCGATGAACCAAAGCCGCCGGACGTTCCTGGCTGGAGCGAGCGCCGCCGTCTCGGGCGGCCTCCTCGCCGCATCCGGAAGGGCCGCCACCGCGGAGAGGCCTGGGAAACTCGCGGACAACGACATGCCGCGGGGCATGACGTTCGCCACCATCCGCCAGGGCGGCGCACTGAGCCTCGCCGTCAAGACCGGGCGCGGCCTGCTCGACGTGCGCAAGGCCGAGAGCGCGTTCCGCGAGAAGGCTCCCACTACCATCGACGAGGTCATCCGACGAGGCGGGGGCGCCCCGCTCCAAGCCCTTCTCGCGAAGGCGATGGCGAGCACGCGGAAAGACCTCTTCATCGACGAGGCCAAGGCCGACTTTGGACCGTGCGTCACCAGCCCCGAGAAGATCGTCTGCGTCGGGCTCAACTACCGGAAGCATGCGGCGGAGACGGGCAGCCCGGTGCCCACCCAGCCGATCCTCTTCAACAAGTACAACAGCGCGCTCAACAGCCATCGCGGGATCATCAAGGTCTCGCAGGAGGCGGCCAAGCAGTTCGACTACGAGGTCGAGCTCGTGATCGTCCTGGGGCGCACCGCGCGCAACGTCGCCGAGAACGACGCCCTTTCCTACGTGCTCGGCTATTGCACGGGCAACGACTTCACCGCGCGCGACCTGCAGCGGGTGTCCAGCCAGTGGATGCTCGGCAAGGCCCTCGATGGCTCCGCTCCCATCGGCCCCTACCTCGTCACCGCCGACCAGGTGCCCGATCCCAATCGCCTCAAGATCGAGTGCCGCGTCAACGGCGAGGTGCGCCAGTCGTCGAACACCGCGGACATGGTGTTCGGCTGCGCGAGCCTGGTCAGCTACATCTCTCGCTACTTCACGCTCAAGCCGGGCGACATCATCTTCACGGGCACGCCGGAAGGCGTGATCTCGGGTTACCCGAAGGAGCGGCAAGTGTGGCTCAAGGCCGGAGACCGGCTCACCTCGACGCTGGAGGGGCTGGGAGAGTTGCAGTTCAGCTTGAGCTGATAGCCCTCCGGGGCAGGCGCAGCTCGAGCACGCAGATCTCCGGAGGACACAGGAACCGGACGGGCGGCGCGAAACCGCGCTCCATGCCGACGCCGCGCGAGACGTGGACCGGCGTGCCTCGGTAGTCATGCAGGCCGCCGGCGTAGCGGCGCGGCAGACGAGACGCCGTGCTGGGAGGGCCGAACAGGGGCAGGACGACCTGTCCACCATGGGTGTGTCCGGCCAGTACGAGGTCCACGCTCACCGGCATCGCGTCCACGAAGTCGGGCGAATGGGAGATGACGATGCGATGGTCGGCGCCGGGACCGCGGCTGAGAAGCCAGGCCAACCAGGCGGGACTCCGTTCTCGGCCGCGGTCTCGCGAGAGCCCCGTGATCCCCAGCGTACCGCCATCCGGAAGAGTCACGACCGCATTCGCGTCGACCAGACAGCGCACGGGCGTACCGGCAAAGACCTCCCCGCAGGGCGGCCCCACGTCACCCTCGGTGGCGAAGACACCGAGGGGCGCCTCGAAGCCGATTCGCGTCATCAGCGAACGCAGGTCGCGGGCAGCGTCGTCTTCCGTGGGACGGCCCAGCGCGTCCTGGACGTAGTCGCCGGTCAGGACGATGAGGTCGGGACGGTAGGAGAGCCCCTTCCGGAGCGCCCGCTCCTCGTGCTCGCCGATGACCGGGGTCTGGATGTCGGTGAGATGAAGGATGCGGATCGTGCTCGCGGCCGGATCGCCCCCCGCGTCGTCGACGACGTGATTGCGAACGCGGAGCGACCGCGGTTCGATGCGATACGCGTCCACATAGACGACGAGGAGGCTCGCGGAGCATAGACCGAGCGTCGCCGCGCGCAGCGGCCGGCTGGCTCGACGATGACGTGACGCCAGGCCAATGGCGACGAGGATCGCCTCCCCGAACAGGGCCTGCCCCATGAGCCGGCCGGAGATCTCACCGAGAAACAGCCGGCGGAGGTACCCGACGTTGGCCACCATCGTCGCCAGCAGCGAGGCGCCGTAGGTGAGGATGGCGGCGATCCCGAGGTCGATGCAGAGAGCGCCCAGCCATCGTGCGGCGTCCAGCCGGCATCGCTCCGGGTGCCGCCATCGAGCCACGACGACCCACGCGATCGCGAGGACCGTGGCGTGGAAGAAGATCATCGCGAGCGCATACCGCTGTGGAGTCATGGGCGCGGTGTCGCTGCACGGACCGTTCCATCCGCGGATGACGCGCCAGGAGGCACCGCGGGGCCGAAACGTGGCCGGCCGGCCTCATTCGCGTGGCTGCGGCGCCTCGATGGGCGCGGCCCCGCGCTTATGGATCATGGCCGCAATCATCGCGAGGCCGCCGGCGGCCACGAGATGCTTGAGCGTATGTCCGCTCACGATGTGCCCACTGGCGGCGTAGACGGGCGCATCCGCGAGCTCCAGGATCTTCGCGACGCCGTAGGCGCAAAGCCCGGCCGCCAGGTAGCGTGCCTCGCGGAATCGCCCGGGGTACAGCGCAAGCAGCAGGACGATCGCGAGAAGCGATCCGTACTGCGCGAGCGCGTAGGGACGAAGGTCACCGACGCCATGGAGCTCCGTCCAGCGCCAGTATCCGACGCTGCCCGCCGCGGCCACGACAAGCGGTAGGAAGAGCTGCCGCGCGAGGCGCACGTCGACACACTCCGCAAGCACTGCGGTCACGAGCCCCATACACACGAGCGTCATTGGAAGGCGATCCCAGACCAGCCGGGCATTGTCGGGCGCGAGGTGGTAGTACGACGATCCGAGGGCCGTCACCGCCGTCCCCAGGAACAAGAGAGCATACGGCCAGCGGAGCCAGGGCTCCTCGAAGACGGGCGAACCGTCGTCGCGCCGACGCAAGGTCGCGACGAGGCCCAGCCCACCCACCAGGGCGAACGGCACGTTCGAGACGACGTTCAGCCCGTTCGAGACGCCAAGTGCGGGTCGCTGGTCCGCCATCAGGTGGTACGCGGGGTTTTGCGGAATCGCGGGTCGCGACCATAGGGCGAACGCGGCGCATCCCAGCGCGACCAGGATCCAGACATACCGCGCGCGATCGCTTCCGGTCGAGCGCTCCTCGAACACCATGCCCATTCATACACTCGGTGGGCCGAAGGGATCGTGCGGCGATGACGGTCGTCAAAGCGTCACAGGACCCCCGCATGACTTCGTCGCACGCCGATGACGCGGCCTTGCCGCTTTTGGATAGAATCGGACCGATGTTTGCTTTTCGGCATCGTCCCCGGCCGTCCCCGCGAGCGCTGCGATGGGCCCTGACCTCGGCCGTCGTCGTTGGCCTCGCGTTGCCCGACTGCGGCAGTGGATCGCGGGTGACCACGCCGCCGCAACCCTCCGCCACGCCGCCGCCGGTCACGCTGCCGCCGGCTCCGACGACGCTTGCCGATCTCTCGGCCTCGGTGACCTCGCCCCAGAGGGACACGTCGATCAACTGCAGCGATGACGTCAGGGCGCGCGTGACTCTCATCAACCGCGGCGGAACCGGCGTCGTCGTCTCGGGCGTGCGCAATACGTTCGGTATTCCCACTGGACGCTGTTTCGGGGGAGGAGAGTACACGTTCCGGCCCCTCACGAGCATCGTGTTTGCGAACACCAGCGCCGTCATCCTGAACCAGTCGCTCTACTCCAACGGTCCGGGCTGTTGCGACGGCACGGGCTGCGCCGGTTCGTGCAAGTTCCAGGAAGCGTTCGAGGTGATCACCGAGCTGGGCAACGTCCCCGCCGGTTCCTTCAACTACACCGTCTTCTTCCAGAATTGCCGTTCGTGCGCGACATCGGCGGCGTCGGCGGGGAATGCGGCTTGTTTCAATTCGAAGCGGTGAGCCGGATGGCGACACGCTGAAGAGATTGACCCCTGCGCGCCCCAGGGCCTAAGATCCGCGCACTTTCGCCTCCGCCATGATTCTCGACACGCGCTCTCGCACGCTCCTCGGCCTGCTCATCGTCACCGGCGCGCTCGGCGCCTGCCGTGCGAAGGAGCAGGGCACCACGCAGGCCCCGCCCAGCACCGTCCCCGCCGCCAGCACGAGCACGACGACGACCACCACCACGATGCCGCCGCCGCCACCCGCTTGGAGGTCGGCGGTCTGGGGCATGAAGAAGCCGGAGCTGCTGGCGGCCTTCCCGGGCGAGGCGCAGAAGCTGGCGACGCCCGCGGACTTCGGCCAGCCCCGGCCGGGCCCGACCGACGTCGCGATCCCCGCCTACGAGGCGGACGGGGCCACGTTCCGCGTCCTCTTCGGGTTCGGCGCCGACGGCCTCGACCGCATCCAGCTCACGGCGCTGAAGCCGTCGTCGGCGACCTGTGAGGACGTGGAGAAGCGGCTCACGCAGGAGCACGCGAAGCCGTCGTCCCGGAATGCGATCGAGACCTCGCTGCGCGGCGAGGAGATCCTCTGGACCACGCCGAGGGAGACGATCACGCTCTCCTGCCTGGAGAAGCCGTCGCTCGGCTTCCGAACGGTCACGCTGGACTACACGGCCGCGAGCGCCGCCCCGAAGAACTAGGCCGGGGGCTACTGGTACCGCAGCGCGACGAGCGGATCGACGCGCGTGGCGCGCCGCGCCGGGATGTAGCAGGCCACCAGGGCGACGGCGATCAGGACCAACGGCACCACCGAGAACGTCGGGGGATCGGTCGCGCTGACCTGGAACAGCAGCGACGTGATCAGGCGGGCCAGGCCGAGGGCCAACGTGACCCCCAGCCCGATCCCGATCACGGCCATGAGCCCGCCGTGCCGGAGCACCATGCGCAGGATGTCGCGGCGCTCCGCGCCCAGCGCCATGCGGATCCCGATCTCCTGCGTGCGCTGCGCCACCGCGTAGGACATCACGCCGTAGATCCCCACCGCCGCCAGCAGCAGCGCGACGGCGGCGAACACGGTGATGAGCATGACCGCCAATCGGCGCTCCGCCGTGCTGTCGGAGACGATCTCGGCCAGCGTCCGCACGGAGTAGACGGGGACTTCGAGGTCCACCGCCTTCACGGCCTCGCGTATGGAGGCGGACAGGGCCGCCGGATCCTTCTCCGCGCGCACGATCAGGGTCGCGCTGCTCCCGGCGCTCTGGAAAAAGGGCAAGTACACCTCGACGCGGCTGTCCTGGTCCACGCCGTAATTCTTCACGTGGCCGACCACGCCGACGATCTCGAGCCACTTCGCTCGGTCCTCGGGATCACGGCTGGAGCCGAAGCGGATCCGCTTGCCCAGGGCGCTCTCGCCCGGGTAGTGCGTGCGGACGAACGTCTCGTCCACGACGGCGACGGCGGGCGCCTCCGCCGTGTCGCGGTCGGTGAACACTCGCCCTTCCAACACCCGCTCGCCCATGGCCCGGAAGTAGTCGGGCGTGACGCGGGTGATGTCCGCGGAGGGGAGCTGGCCGGGCGGCGGCTCCGGCCGGCCTTCCAGCGTGAACGAGCTCTGCCAGCCGCCGAGGAGCGGCAAAGCGGCGCTGGCGAACTGGACGCCGGGCACGGCCTTCACGCGCTCGACCACGTCGCGCACGAACGCGGCCCGCTTCGCGTCTTCGGGGAAGCGCGCCTGCGGCAGGGGCAGGCTCGCGGTCAGGACGCCCTCCGCCCGGAACCCCGCATCGGCGGCGAGCACGCGCACGAAGCTGCGTACGAGGAGACCCGCGCCCACGAGCAGGACGAGGGCGAGCGCGATCTCGGTGACGACGAGCGTGTTGCGCAATCGGTGATGGGCCGGACCGACGGTGCCGCGGCCTTCCTCGCGCAGCGCGCCCTGCACGCCGCCGGTGGAGATCTTCCAGGCGGGCGCGATCCCGAAGAGGAGGCCGGTGAGCACGGCGAGAGCGCCCGTGAAGGCGAGGACGACGCCGTCGACGCGGATCTCGTCCGCCCGCGGCACGTTGGCGGGCAGCGACGCGACCAGGCCGCGGACTCCCCAGTAGGCCAGGATGATCCCGAGGATCGCGCCCAGGGCGGCGAGGAGCACGCTCTCGGTCAGGAGCTGCCGGAAGATGCGGCCCCGCGGAGCCCCCAGCGCGCGGCGCACCGCGATCTCCTTCTGCCGGCCCGCCGCACGCGCGAGCAGCAGGTTCGCGACGTTCCCGCAGGCGATGAGGAGCACGAAGGCCACCGCGCCCAGGAGCAGCATCAGCGCCGGGCGCAGGTCGCCCACGTAGGCCTGGTGCAGCGTCTCCAGGGTCATGCTCTGGCGCGCGCTGCTGTTGGGGTGCTGCTCGGCGAGGCGGGCCGCGATCCCCTTCACCTCGCTGCGCGCCCTCTCCACGCTGATCCCCGGCTTGAGCCGGCCGATCACGTAGATGCCGGGATGGTTGCCGCGGTTCTTCTCCCCGCCGATCTTGTCCTCCAGGCGCAGTAGCGGCGTGTAGACGTCGACGTTCTTCCAGCTTCCGTGGACGGTCTTCGGCATCACGCCGATCACGGTGAACGGCTCGCCGCTCAGGACGAGGTGCCGGCCGACGATCCCGGGGTCGCGGCCGAACCGGCGCTCCCAGTAGCCCTCGGCCAGGATGGCCACCGGCTCCGCCCCCGGCTTGTCGTCCTCGGCGGTGAAGGCCCGTCCCACGACCGGGACCTTGCGCAGCGTCGGGAACACGCCGGACGAGACCTGGCGTCCGCTGAGGCGCTCCGCCTCCGCCCCTTCGCGGCTGAGGATGAAGCTCGTCCCGTTGTAGCCGACCAGGGACTCGAAGACGGAGCTCTGATCGCGCACGTCCTCCAGGTTCGCGACGGAGAAGCTCATCTCCGGGACCTGCTGCGACCACTCGGTGAGGAAGACGAGCCGGTCCGCCTCCTCGTAGGGAAGCGCCCGCAGCAGCACGGCGTTGATCACGCTGAAGATCGCGGTGTTGGCCCCGATGCCCAGGGCCAGGGTCAGGACGGCCACGGTCGTGAACGCGGGGCTCCGGGCGAGCATTCGGGCCCCGTATCGGACGTCCTGCCACCAGGTTTCCATCATGCCTCCTGCCCGCGGCAGACGAGCCACGGCCGCTCAGCCCTTAGGACGCCGCGGGACCGCCGAAGGTTGCACGGGTCAGCCGCCGCCAAGTGACGATCCCGGCGGCGAGGAGCGAAGAGCCGACGACCATCCATTCTACGGGCAGCCCCCACTCCGCCCACCCCACCAGGACCGCACGCGCGGGGGCGTCCGCGGCGAAACGGACGCGGACCGGCTGTCCCACGGGAGGGGGCTTGTTCGTGGCGAGCCGACTCGTGATCTCGAGCTCCCGGCCGTCGACCGTGAAGCGGACGACCGGAGCGTACACGTAGGGAAAGCCGCGCGTGCCGGATCCCGACCGCTTGTGGGCGACGATGACGCCCGGCGCGGAGCGGCTGCTGGGTCCGAGGGGCGTGTGCGCGAATTGGATCACCGCGAGGAACGTGCCGCAGGACGACATGAAGGTGCCGATGACGATCGCGCTGACGGTGAGGAAGAAGCGGACCAGATGCCAGGCGCCCTGGAGTCGCTGCGCCGGATCGAAGTCGGGTTTGCCCGCCGCGCTCGAGTCGAGCGACGTGAAGAGAAGCGGCGGCCCCTTCCGCTCTTCGTCTGCCACGGTGCGGTGGCCCATCGTACACGCGCGCCCCGACCCTGTCCGCCGTCTAGGGGCGAACCGAGACGTCACCCGTTCCGGAACGGGTGACGAGGCCGAACACCTTCCGGAACCCGGCTTCTCCGCCCGCGGTCACGGCCAGCGCGCGTGTGCCCTCGATGCGCCGGACCCAATGCAGCGCGAAGCAGCGGCGCTGGATGGCGGCGCCCAGCGCGCCCGCCAGGTGCAGACGGCGCTCGCTCCAGTCCATGCAGGTGCGGCACAGGGCGCGCCGCGCCGGGGCCGCGGCCGCGAGGTCGATGCCGAAGTCGAGCAGGAACGCGGCGCCCGCCCGCGTCACCAGGCCGCCGTCGGGGGTGATCTCGAGATAGCCCCGGCTGGACATCGTGTCGGCGAGGCCGACGGCGAGGCGGCCGGCCAGATGGTCGTAGCACGTCCGTGCCGCACGCAGGGCCGCGTCGCGGGGCCCGACGCGCACGGGCCGCCCACCGTTGGCCCCGCCCAGCGACGCGGCCAGGCCACTCATGCTCTCGAGCACGCCCGCGACCTCGGATGACGCCAGCGAGTGATAGCGGTGGCGGCCCTGGCGCTGCATCACGACCAGACCCGTCGCGACCAGCTTCGCGAGGTGCCCGCTCGCGGTCTGCGGCGTCACCCCCGCGTGCGCGGCCAGCTCCATGGCCGTGAGCGCACGGCCGTCGAGCAGGGCCGCGAGCATGCGCGCGCGTCCCGGATCTCCGACGAGGGCGCCGATCCCGGCCAGGGTCGTGTGGTCGGACATCACGAGCTGCCGTGACATGACCCGATCCTAGTGGATGCGCGCCGTGGATGCTTCGGCCGCGGCCGAAGCATCGAGCGGCCGGCCACCGCTAACGTGATGGGGCCGCTCACCCGACTGGAGGCCGCCATGACCGTGACCTGCTGCATCCGCTACGTGCTCGACCCCTTCCAGCGCGACGCTTTCGAAGCCTACGCCCGCAACTGGCTGACCCTCATCCCGGCCTGCGGCGGCGAGCTGCTCGGCTACTTCATGCCCCACGAGGGCACGAACAACATCGCGCTCGCGCTCATCTCGTTCGAGAGCCTGGCCGCCTACGAGGCCTACCGCGCCCGGCTGAAAGCGCACCCCGCCGGGGCCGCGAACTTCCGCACCGCGGAGACGGAGCGCTTCATCCTCAGCGAGGAGCGCACCTTCCTGCGCCGGGTCGAACCCACGCGCGACACACCGTGAGAAGCTACGGCCAGCCAGGGAGACCGCGCGTGAAACGTCCTCTCCTCGTCCTCCTCATGGGCACGACCTGGGCGGCCGGCGCTTCCGCGGCCACGAACGTCGTCCGCTCCCTGCCCGCGCTCCAGGCGCGCATCGACCGCGCCGCTGCCGGTGACGTCATCGTGGTCGGCAACGGTGTGTACACCACCGCGACCGCGATCACCGTGAGCCGCGCCGGGACGTCCGCGCGTCCGATCCACATCCGCGCGGAGACCACGGGCGGGGTCGAGATCGCGGGCGGGCACGGCTTCGTGGTGAAGAGCCCCGCCGCCTTCGTCGAGATCGACGGCTTCCGCTTCACCCACGCCGCCGGCCAGACCGCCGTCGAGGCCGGCGCCACTCACGTGCGCTTCACGCGGAACGTCTTCGCGTGCGCGGGGCCGGGGGCCTACCTGACCCTCGCCGGGGACGACGCGCAGATCGACCGGAACGAGTTCCGCGACAAGAAGACGCTCGGGAACATGATCGACGTGCGCGGGACGGGCAGCCAGGTCGCCCAGCGGGTCTGGATCCACCACAACTACTTCCACGATTTCGCGAACGCGGGCGGGAACGGCGCGGAGACGATCCGCTTCGGGCACAGCGAGCTGAGCCTCTCCAAGGGCCTCGGCCTGATCGAGCACAACCTGTTCGTCCGATGCACGGGCGAGAACGAGCTGATCACGAACAAGTCCTGCGCGAACACGTACCGCTACAACACGTTCCTGGATTCGCCCGGCGCCCAGCTCACGCTCCGCCACGGCAACGACTGCCTCGTGTACGGCAACACCTTCCGCGGCACGGACGGCATCCGCATCTTCGGCGACCGCCATCGCGTGTTCGCGAACTACCTCCAAGGCAACACCACCGGCATCCAGATCGGGAACGGGGACGGGGAGGTCGCGGACGGCGCGAAGCTGACGAGCCACGACCGGCCCGACGGCGCCGTCATCCTGTTCAACACGCTCGTCGACGACGCGCGCCCGTACTTCATGGGCGGCCGGTCTGGCGGCCTCGGCGCGACCCACACCGTCTTCGCTCGCAACGTCATCCAGGGGGGCAAGGAGGCGGCGACCATCGAGGGGCCGTACGCGGACGGCGAGTGGCGCGGCAACATCCTCTGGCAGACGAGCCCGGGCGCGATGCCAAGCGGCACCTACGAGGTCGTGGATCCGCGGCTGGCCGCGGACGGAAGCGGCGTCCTCCGCCCGGGGCCGGGCAGCCCCGTGCTCGATCGCGCGGGCGGCGACTCCCTGCCCGAAGTCGTGGACCGGGGCGCCACCGCGCCCCTGACCCCGGAAGCGCTCCTCCGCCTCATCCGCGATCCTCGATAGGGTCCGCGCCGCCCCGCCGCGCGCGGCGGCGGTATCCTGGCTCGAACGATGGCTCCCGCACTCGTCTTCGCGATGTGGCTCGCCGCGGCCGGAGCATGGCAGCCGGCGGCTCCCGGCGTGGAGACGCTGACCGTGGACGAAGGCGGCGCCAGCGTCTCCCTGATCCGGTTCGACCTCCAGCGGTTCCGGCCCGAAGTCGTGATGCTGGGACCGGGGCGCACGAAGACGGCGGCCGCCCTGCGCCGCGACCTGTCGGCGGTGGCGGCGATCAACGGCGGGTTCTTCGACGAAGATCGCCGCTCGCTCGGCCTGCGCATCGCGGGCGGCAAGACGGCGGTGCGGCTGCGGCGTGGCGTCGACTGGGGCGTGCTCGTCGTCCGCGCCGGACGCACGACGATCGTGCACTCGCGTGATTTCAAGCCGGACGCGCGGATCGAGGGCGCCATCCAGGTCGGGCCGCGTCTGGTGGAGGCGGGCCGGCCGCTCCGCCTCAAGCCTCAGGCCGCGCGCCGCTCCGGGGTCGCGCTCGATGAGGACGGGCGCACGTTGACCCTGGTCGTCAGCCCCGGGCCGATCGAGGCCGGGCGGCTGGCCGAGCTGCTCGTCCGGCTCGGCTTCCACTCCGCGCTACTGCTCGACGGCGGGGCCTCGACCCAGCTCTCGGTCGCGGCCGGACGGTTCACGCTGGACGTCCCGGGCGCCTACGGGGTGCCCGACGCGCTCGTCGTCCGGTCCCGCTGACTCCTTCGCGCTTGCGCCGTTCACGGGCGCGAGTCAGAATCCGCGCGCCGACGCGCGCCCCCCGGCCTGGGTGCGAAGCGGAGAGGCGGAAGACGGGCCCCTCCGGCCCCCGTGACGCATCCGGCATCACGCGCCCATGAAGGTCATGGGCACATTTCAAATGAAGGAGCTCGACCAATGCGGATGGGGCTCAGGCGCACAACTGTCCTCGTGGCCGCTGTCGTGGCGGCCGCGGGCATTGCGGGACTCACCCAGGCGTCCGTCGGCAGCGGCGGCGTGATCCAGGGCTGTTACAAGAGCCAGAATGGCCAGTTGCGCGTGATCGACCCGGCCACCCAGGTCTGTCTGCCCAGCGAGACCCTGATCTCCTGGAGCCAGACGGGGCCCGTCGGGCCGCAGGGGCCGATCGGCCCGCAAGGCCCCCAGGGCGACACCGGACCACAGGGGAACCAAGGCATTCAAGGTGCGACGGGGCCACGCGGCCCGTCCGATGCATACGACGGCTTCAAGTACTCGGGAAACAACACCCCCATCACCGCCACCCCGACCACCGCCCGCACACGCGTCCTCGCGTTCAACATCCCCGCCGGCTCGTTCGCGATCACGTCCAAGGTGAACTTGTCCGGGGGGTCGACCACCAGCGGGCTGGTCCATTGCGTGACCCAGACGCAGACGGGCTACTTCGACATGGGCGTTTCCAGCATCGGCACGAACGGGGGAGAGACCCGCGAGGCCACGCAGTCGACGACGTTCACCGCCATCGAGGCGACAGCGGGCCCATTGACGATCGACTGCTGGCGGATCAACGGTATCGGTGATCCGCCCATCGCCGGGCTGGCCGAGGCCGTGGCCGTCCAGGTCGCCCACACCCAGCTCTTCGGCTTCTGACGAAAGGTCGGGGGCGCGGCCGCATCACGGCCGCGCCTCCGTCTCCGGAGGAAGACGGATGCCTCTCTGTCGACGCACCCGACGCGCGAGGCGGTGGGGCGCAACCGTCCTCATGCTATCGCTCTCGGGGGTGGTGGCCGCGCACGAGACGCAAAGCGTCAAACAATACCGCCTGACCATCGGCTGGGGCGACGAGCCGGCGTATAGCGGGTACAGAAACTCCGTCGACGTCGACGTGGCGGACGGCGCGGGCGCGCCCGTGACCGATCTCGGGGGCGGCTCCCTGGCCGTGGAAGTCTCCTTCGGCGACGAGCGGATCACGCTCCCGCTGCTGCCCTACGGCCCGAAGCCCGGCCGCTTCCGCGCGGGGCTCGTGCCGACGCGCGCGGGCACCTACACGTTCCACGTCACGGGCACGGTCAAGGGTCAGACGATCGACACGCGCTCGACCTGCTCCGAGGCGACGTTCCATTGCGTCGCCGACGTGTCGGACCTGCAGTTCCCCGCGAAGGACCCGTCCGCGGGACAGCTCGCCGAGAGCATCGGCCGGGCGACTCCGCGCGCGCAGCGTGCCCTGGACGCCGCGACGGGGGCCGGGCGGATGGCGATGGCGGCCCTCGCCGTGGCCGTGCTCGCGCTCCTCGCCGCCATCGGCCTGGGGGTGCGCCGAGGCAAGCCGGGCGCCTGAGGTGCCGCGCCGCTGCGCCATCCTCACGCTGGCGGCGGTCGTCTTCGGGTCGACTTGCGACGAGGTCTGGGCCCACGCCGGGCTGCGGGCCTCCAGCCCCGTCGCGGGAGCGACCCTCGGCGACACCCCGAAGGTCGTGCAGCTGACGTTCTGGGAGAAGCCGGAGTCGTCGTTGTCGGAGATTCGCGTGCTCGACACGAACGGCCGCGCGTACCAGATCGGCCGGGCGGAGGCGGTCGCCGGATCTCCCCTCTCCCTGGTCGTCCGCATCCGGCCCGCGGACCGCGGCGTCTACACGGTCTCCTGGCGCACCTTGTCCAGCGTCGACGGCCACTCGACCGCGGGGGCGTTCGTCTTCGGCGTCCGCATGAAGCCCACGGCCCTGGCCTGGGCGTCGGCGACGGCGTCCGCCTCCGCCTCTCCCCTCGAGGTGATCGCGCGCGGGCTCCTGCTCGTCGGCCTGGTCATGCTGCTGGGCGCGGCCGCCGCGACGGCCGGACGATTCGGCGGCGCCCGCAGCGACGCCGCGCTCGGTGCCGCCGGATGGCTGCTCGCGGTGGCGGGTCTCTTCCTCCTCGCCGTCGCGCAGAGGCGCAACGCCGGCGTTCCCGCGGCCGTCCTGCTGCACACGGCGATCGGCAAGGCGCTGCGGACGCGGGCCCTGGTCCTCGCCGCGGCCGCCGGCGCGCTCCTCGCCGCGCGATCGGAGCGGCCACGGACGCGTCGCGTCGCGATGGCCACGGCGGGCCTGGCCGCGGCCGCCGCCATGGCCGTGCACGCCGCGGCGGGCCACGCCGCGGCCGTGATACGCCTGCCCGCGGCGACCGTGGGCGCGCAGTGGGCGCACTTCGCCGCCGTCGGCATCTGGATCGGCGGATTGGCGGCGCTCCTCCTCGGCATCCGCGGCGACGCGTCGCCGGAGAAGGCGGCCGCGGTGCGTCGCTTCTCGAGGATCGCGGCGGCGGCGCTGCTGGTCGTGATCGTGACCGGGGTCTGGCGGACGATCGACGGGCTGTCGGCGTGGCGGGACCTCCTCGCCACCGGATACGGCCGCGCGGTGGCGGCGAAGATCGCGCTCCTCGTCGCGATCGCCGCGCTGGGCGCGCTCAACCGCTGGCGCAGCGTGCCCGCCGCCGCGACGAGCCTGCGCCCCCTGCGCCGGATCGGGGCGGCCGAGATCGCGCTCGCGGCGGG
>DASTLK010000064.1:0-1656 GCA_035715025.1 Vicinamibacteria bacterium | reverse complement strand
CGCGGTCCCTTGTCCGTGATCATCAGCCCGGCGTAGAGCACGCCCTGGTACTTGCGTCCCTCCGCGCTGAGGCCGCCGATGGTCGGCAGGATGATCTCCTGCATGATCTGCTTGTGCATCTCCAGGGAGAGGCTGGTCGAGGGCGATACGGTGCCCATTCCGCCCGTGTTCGATCCGGTGTCTCCGTCCCCGACGCGCTTGTGGTCCTGCACCGACACCATCGGCACCACGCGCGAGCCGTCGGAGAAGACGAGGAACGACACCTCGTCGCCGCTCAGGAACTCCTCCATCACCAGCTTGGCCCCGGCGGTGCCGAACTTCTTGTCCGACATCATGTCGGCCACCGCCGCCTGCGCTTCCGCCTTGCTCTCGACCACGAGCACGCCCTTGCCCGCGGCCAGGCCGTCCACCTTCAACACCAGGGGGTAACCGAGGGTGCCCCTCTCCACCGCATCGTCCGCTTCCTCGCGTGAGGAGCAGATGACGTACCTGGGCGAGGGGATGTCGTGGCGGTTCATGAACTCGCGCGCGAAGGCCTTCGAGCCTTCGATCTCCGCCGCCGCCCGGCTGGGGCAGAAGATGGCCAGGCCGCGCCGCTGGAACTCGTCCCCGATGCCCAGCACCATCGGGAGCTCGGGGCCCACCACGGTCAGGTCCGCGCTGATCGTCTGCGCGAAGTCCGCGACCTCGATGATGTTCGAGGTGTCGATGGGGACGCAGTCGGCGAGGCCGGCCATCCCGGCGTTGCCGGGGGCGCAGTAGACGTCCTTGACGAGCGGGCTCTGCCGGATCTTCCAGACGAGCGCATGCTCACGGCCGCCATTGCCGACGACCAGGATCTTCATCCCCGGGTCTCTTTCCTTCGCAGTGGAGTCCGAAAAGTCTGTCACGCCGCCGAGAACGGGTCAAACCCGGACGCGCGAGCGACTGCGCGGGATCACGTCGGTTGGTCGCGGCGGCGCGTGGTGCTAGGGTCCCTCATGGCGCGCATCGTTCCCCTCACGCCCGTCGTCGACCTCAGCCGCCGCCGGGGTGAGATCCGCTTCCGCAGCACGGTGAAGGGCAGCGCGCGCCACGTCTTCGCCGTCGATCTGTACTCGCACCTGCGCGAGAAGCACCCGGACACCCACGTCGGCTACTGGGTCTTCCCGCTGCCGGAAGGCCCGGCCGAGAGCACCATCGGCATCGACCTCACCGAGATCGGGCCGGGCTCGCTCTGGATGGAGACGGCGGCCGGCCGCGTCTCCGCGGCCGACTCCTGGTCCAACCCCGCGTACACCTTCGATCCCATCCTGGGCATCCAGCTCGTGCTGCGGCGGGACGGCCGCGTGCTGGAGAACCGGTTCGTGGCCGGCCGCGTCGCCGATCCCGAGGTGCTGCGCTCCTACTACCACCGCGTCCACGCCGAGCACGGATACACGCCCGCGGAGCCCTTCCTGCACGAGCTGCACGCCGCGATGCTGCGCAAGCTCGAGCGGCGGTTCCTCCGGCACTTCGCCCCCGGATCGCGCGTGCTGGACGCCGGCTGCGGGCGCAGCCTGTTCACGGAGATCCGCCCGGATTGGCCGTTCGGGATCGTGGCCGCGGACGTCGACTTCGACCTCCTGGCCGCGCGCAAGGCGGAGTTCCCCGCCCTGCGCTGGGTGGTCGGGGATG
>DASTLK010000063.1:0-5059 GCA_035715025.1 Vicinamibacteria bacterium | reverse complement strand
CCCCTCGAGCGTTCGGTTCTCGGAGAGCGCGCTCAAGGCCACGCACTTCATCGAGATGTGCTGCATGCGGAAGATCCCGCTCGTCTTCCTGCAGAACATCACCGGCTACATCGTGGGCAAGGAGTACGAGCGGGGGGGGATCGCCAAGGACGGCGCGAAGATGGTGCACGCGGTGGCCAACGCGCAGGTGCCCAAGTTCACGGTGGTGATCGGCGGCAGCTTCGGGGCCGGCAACTACGGGATGGCGGGCCGCGCCTATCAGCCCCGCCAGCTCTGGATGTGGCCCAACGCGCGCATCTCCGTGATGGGTGGCGAGCAGGCGGCGTCCGTCCTGGCCCAGGTCAAGCAGGAGCGCGCAGGTACGGTTGATCACGGAGAGCCGGTCCCGAGTGTTCGCCGGTAAGGGGAAGCGGCACGAAGTGATCGCAGATGGCTGCAGGCTCATCGCCAGCGGAATCGACCTATGAACCTCGCCTGAAGTCCGAAGCCCTCCGGCTACTCGTGCTCGGCGGTGGAGAGCGCCCGCTGGATGGCGTCGATCAGCTCGCGGTCCACGACCGCGGTGCCCATCCCGTCCCAGGCGGTGACGATCCAGCTCTCGTCGAAGGACACGTGCACCCGGCGGACGTGCGGATAAGCGGGCAGGAGCCGCGCGACCAGGCCCTGGACGGACGGCCGGATCGAAGTGGGAACGCTGTCGTCGACGGTGATCTCGTGCGGCACGAAATGAGTCCCTGATCGAAGGTACACCCGCGGTCAACGGAGCGCCAGCGTCCGGATGGGGCCCACCAGGGCCTCGGCCGCGAGACGGTGGGCGATCTCGTTGGGGTGGTGGTCGACGGGATGGACCCAGAGAGACGCGGCCGCGTGCCCCTGGAGCGCCACGCGCAGATCCACGCGCGGGATGCCGGCTTCCGCGCAGAAACGGGCGATGGTCTCGTCGGCGGGGGCGAAGGGATAGGCGTCGAGGTCCACCAGCAGCGGCCAGGACGCGACGAGGAAGCGGCCGCCCCGCTCGCGCATGCGGCGATCCATGTCGCGCATGTCGTCCTGCGTCCGTGCCCAACCCTGCTGATTCGCCGGCCCGTAGAGGTCCAGGTACCAGCGCGTGGTCTCACGCCCGACGCGCCAGGCCCGTACGCGGTCGCCCACGAAGTCGGCGAGGCGCGGCCGGAACGCAGACGGGTGAGGCGAAGCCGGGCCGGCGAGCAGGCGGCGGCGGTCGAGGATCCAATCATCGAGAGGCCCGCGCCGCGCTTCGAACTCCTGCGAACGCTCCGGATCGTTGAGGACCATCGCGTGCACGACGAGGTCGGGGTCGAAAGGCAGCACCTTCTCGAACATCTTGTGGAGGGACGGGAAGTCCGCGCCCCGCCGCGCGCAGTTGAGGACCTCCCACCTGCGGTCGCCGGAGGCATTGAGAAGCGCCTCGAGTCGCCGCGCGGTGGTGTCGGCCTCCTTGACCCCCTGCCCCTCGGTGAACGAGTCCCCGAGGAGCACCACGCGGATGACCCCCGGCACCTTGGGGGCGAGCTCCCGCTCCCGGAAGAAGAGGCTGTTGTAGCGGAATTCGACGGCAAAGGGGGCGCGCACGGCGACCTCGTCGACGCCGGCCACGCCCTGCCCGTCGTACGCACGGCGAACTTCGGGCCGGCGGAGATCGATATCGAAGTAGCCGCGCGGATTGGTGGGATAGCAGTCCAGGAACAGGCGCTCGCGAGCGCTGTAGAGCTCGCCCGGGGCTTGGGACCGTGCGGGGGAGTAGCCGGCGAGGCGCAGGGCGGCCTCCGCGACGAGCCCGCCCGCGGCCAGCGACGCCGCCACCAGCGCCAACCGGCCGAGCCATTCGGCACCGACGAGCCGGGGCCACCTCACGTCAGGCGCGCCCTGTCGCTGGCATATCCCTTGCTTTAGAAATCGGTCGATCCGCGCCCTCCAACGCGGATCGGTAGGAGCCGGTATGCCAAGCCGTCGCGCGTTCCTCGGCACCACGGTTGCGGGGGTCGCGACGGTGGCCGTGCCCCGCAGCATACGCGCGGCGGCGCGCGACCGAAGGGTCGCTCCCCGCCGCCCGGTGATCCGCCCCCCGCGGCTCGAGCCCGGCGCGGCCGTCGGGCTCATCAATCCCTGCAGCGTTCCGCTCGAGGCGACCGAGATCAAGGCCGTCCGCGAGCGTGTGGAAGCACTCGGCCTGCGGCTCAAGGTGGCCCCGGCCATTCGTGAGCCTCGCGAGAGCGCCGAAGACCGTGCCTCCGACATCAACGCGATGTTCGCGGACGACAGCATCAAAGCCCTGTTGCCCGTGCGCGGCGGCTGGGGCTGCGCGCGGCTGTTGCCCCATCTCGACTACAAGCTCATCACCGCCCACCCCAAGATCCTGATGGGCTACAGCGACGTCGCCGCCCTCCTGCTGGGCGTCAACGCGCGCACCGGGCTCGTCACCTTCCACGGGCCGATGGGCAACTCGGCCTGGCTGCCCTACACGGTCGAGCACCTGCGGCGCATCCTCTTCGCCGGTGAAGCGGCCACGCTCTGCGCCACTGCCGACGGCGACCCGCAGGCGGAGACGACCCTGCGCACGATCACACCCGGCACGGCGCGGGGGCGCCTCGTCGGCGGCAACCTGACCGTGATGGCGTCCATGGTGGGCTCGCCGTACCTGGGGGGAAGCGACGACGTGATCCTCTTCCTGGAAGAGGTCCGCGAGCCCATCTCCGAGGTGGACCGGATGCTCACGACGCTGGAGATGGCCGGCATACTCGGACGGGTGCGCGGGTTCGTGTTCGGACAGTGCACGCGCTGTCCCGCGCCCGAGATGGACGGCGCCCTCACCCTCGACCGCGTGCTCGACGATCACGTGCGCGCGCTGGGCATACCGGCTTGGCGCGGGGCGCCCATCGGCCACGTGGAGCGGCAGCTCATCGTCCCCGTGGGCCTGCCCGTCGAGATGGATGCGACGCGCGGGACCATCCGCCTCCTCAAGCCCGCGGTCATCTAGCGGGCGAGGCGGGGGCGCGCGACGCGGGCGCCGGTTCGGGCTCGATGCGCGTGCGAACGTCGGCGCCGTACCATACCGCCACGGGTGTGACGCTGAGGGCGTGGGTGGTGACGGCGAGGTCGACGCGGCGGTCCTGGATCGTCACGTCCTGGCTCACCGCGGCCGGGAAGTCCACCGGACGGAACAGCGAGCGCGGCAACTTCACGTCGAAGCCCTCGTGCAGCCTTGCCCGGATCTGCGCCTGCAGCCGGTCCGGGTCCAGGGCCAGCCCGCATTTCGTGACGTCGTCCTGCTCCTGGATGGCGGCGTGCACCTCGGCCCACGACCGGTCCGTGAGGTCGACCTGGATGCGGAACTCGCGCGGCGGGAAGCGGGGCTCGAGGCGCAGCCGCTCCGGGCCCGCGGAGAGCTGGAAGGCGCCGGAGACCGGGTACTCCCGCGAGATGACCTCGCCGTCGAGACGCTTCGTCACCTCGAAGTCGTGGCAGATCACGGAGGCCAGCGATCGGCTGTCCCATGAGAAATGGACGGTCGCCGCGCCGTGGCCTTCTTGAAGGACGACCGGAACCTCCACGGTCAGCGTGTTGTCGGGAGCGGCGGCCACGCTCGGCGGCCGCGCGCGCAGGAGTCCCCGCACCCGATGGATCGTGACGTCCAGTGTCCACGTGCCCGCGGTCACCTTACCGAGGAACGTCCCCACCGTGAGCTCGTGCGTGTCGTGCACCTGCTTCTCCAGCGGCAGGTCCAGCGCGACGTGATCCAGGTAGCGGGCGGCCACCTCGCGGAGCACGTCCTCGACCAGCGCGGGCCGTATCCCGAGGACGACGTCGCCGCCCTGGGCCAGCGCTTCCGTCACCACCGGATCGGCCGCGGCGAGCTTCGCGAACTCCGCACGCCGCCGCTCGTGCGCGGCGCGCTCGCCTTCGAACACCTCGGCGCCGGAACGCAGGCCGCAAGCGGCCGCGAGCACGAGGGCAGGCAGGATCGCGGCCACCAGCCGCCCGTCCACCGTCTTCATCGAGGCCCGGAGGCGGGGCGGGCGCTCGCGGACACCGCGCGGGCGGCCGGGGCGGCGGCGTCCGTGGAGATGGCCACGGACACCCAGAGCCTGCCTCGGAATGCCTTCACGTCGGCCACGGCCGCGCGGACGGGAATGGTGGCGGCATCGATGCGCACTTCGCCCGGTCCCACCGCGGGCAGCATGACGCTGCGCTCGAGCCGCACGGGGATCTCGATGCTGGAAGCGAGCGCGCTGAAGGTGTCGAGCTTCTCGCGGCCGAGCTGCTCGACCAGGTCCTCCACCACGGACGAGCGCACGCCGTAGACATTCACGCGGCGCGCGTCGAGGGCGATGATCTTCACGGCGCCGCGCAGCACTCCGGACTGGGGATCGAGCGCGACCACGTCGAGGCCACCGAACACGGTCACGTCGGCGTGACCCTCCGTATCCGGTTGATCGGCAAAGCTGGCCTCGCCGTCCAGCCGCACGAGGCCGAAGCCGTCGTCGAAGTGCACGTCCGCCCGCGAGACCCGGATGCGATAGCGGTCGGCGATCACGCGCTCGAAGGGGAGCGTGGCCACGATGACTTGCCGAACGAGGCCTTCGTCGACGGCGACGAGCATCTTGTCGAAGGGCAGGAGCGATCCGCGGCGCGCCGCCGCCATCAGGCCGGCCAGGCCCTCGCGCCTCCGTTCGAGCACGGCCTGCTCGGCTCCGGCCGCGGTCTGCCGGTGGCAGGCGGGAAGAAAGGCGAGCGTGAGGACGGCGAGGCGGGCGATGGAGCGTGACAAGGGAGCTACTCACACTAGCCGCCGTCTGCGCGCCCGGTCAAGGCCCAGAGGCCGGGCCTCGGACGGACGTGACTGGCGGTAGACTGTGAACCAAGGCCTTTCGTTGAATTCACGACGGCCGTTCCTCGCATGACCATCGCCGTGGACATCCAGGCCTTCTCGCCTTGCGACAGCCTCTACGTGTCCCCGCATCACGACGACGCGCTCCTTTCCTGCGGAGCGAGCCTCCTGGCCGACGCGGCCCAGGGGCTGCGCATTCTCGTGGTCACC
>DASTLK010000062.1:0-2189 GCA_035715025.1 Vicinamibacteria bacterium | reverse complement strand
GCTTCCTGCGCCTGGCCTTCCCGCTCTTTCCGGATGCGGCGCACGAGTTCGCGCCCTACATCGGTGCCCTGGCCGTGGTGGGCATCGTCTACGGGGCGCTGGTCTCCCTGGTGCAGCCGAACCTCAAGAAGCTCGTCGCCTACTCGTCGGTGAGCCACCTCGGTTTCGTCATGCTCGGCATCGCCGCCTTCAACACCACCTCCGTGGTGGGCGCGGTGTACCAGATGCTGAACCACGGGATCTCCACCGGCGCGCTCTTCTTCTGCGTGGGCATGCTCTACGACCGCCGCCACACGTTCGCCATCGCGGAGTACGGCGGCCTGAAGTCGGTGATGCCCTGGTTCTCGTCGCTCTTCCTGCTCGTGTGCCTCTCGTCGCTGGCCGTGCCCGGCCTCAACGGGTTCGTCGGCGAGTTCCTGATCATGCTGGGCTCGTGGTCGCTCAGCCACTCCATGGTGGTGCTGGCCTCGATGGGGGTGGTCCTGGCCGCCGGGTACATCCTCTGGATGGTCCAGCGCGTCCTGTACGGCGAGGTCACCCACGCCGTCAACCGCACCCTTCCGGACCTCTCCGCGCGCGAGTTCGCGGTGCTGATCCCGCTCGTCGTCCTGGCCATCGTGATGGGAGTGGCCAGCCCGCTGTTCACGCGGCTGATCGAGCCCTCGGTACAGAGCCTCGTCTACGAGACCAATACGCGCATGCGCATCCGACCTTCAGCGCCGACGAAAGCGGCGGCGGTGGTCGGTGAGCCGGCGGGAGGGGGACGATGACTCCCGCCAGCCTGGATCTCCGCCCGCTGTTCCCGGCCATCGTGGTCGCCGTCACCGGCGTGGCCGTGCTGCTGGCCCAGGCCTTCACGCCCAAGGGCGGGCGGGCTCCCGCGGCGGCGCTCTCGCTGGCCGGCCTGGCCGGGGCCCTGATGACCGTGCTCGTGATCGCGGCCGGCCGTGGTCGGGGCGCCGTGCTCGCGGATAGCGTCGCCGCCGACGACTTCGCGCTGTTCTTCCAGGCCCTCATCCTCGCCATCGGCATCGTGGCCGTGCTGCTCTCGCCGTCCTACCTGCGCGAGACGGGCACGGACCGCGGGGAGTACTACGCGCTGGTGCTGTTCGCGATCGTGGGGATGCTCGGCCTCGTGTCCGCGCTCGAGCTGGTCGCCGTCTTCGTCGCCCTCGAGATCATGTCCGTCGCCGTCTACGCCCTGGCCGGGCTCCAGCGCGACCGTCCGGAGAGCCAGGAGGCCGCGCTCAAGTACTTCATCACCGGCTCCTTCTCCTCCGCCTTCTTCCTCTACGGCGTCGCCCTGCTGTACGGTCTCACCGGGCACACGTCGCTGGCCCTCATCGCCCAGGGCCTGAGGGCCGGCGGGATCGCGCCCGCCGCGGCCGCGGCGGGAGTGGCCTCCGCGGGCGCCATCACCGCGCTCGCGCTCGTGGCCACCGCCCTCCTCCTCGTCGGATTCGGGTTCAAGGTGGCGAGCGTGCCCTTCCACATGTGGGCGCCCGACGCCTACGAAGGAGCGCCCACGACGGTGACCGCCCTCATGGCCGCCGGGGTGAAGGCGGCCGCTTTCGGCGCGTTCTTGCGCGTCTTCCTGCAAGCGCTGCCCAGCCTGGCCGCGCACTGGCAGCCGGCGGTCGCGGTGCTCGCGATCGTCACCATGATCGTCGGCAACCTGAGCGCGCTGGCCCAGTCGAACCTCAAGCGCATGCTCGCGTACTCGTCCGTGGCCCACGCCGGCTACCTGATGACCGCGCTGGTGGCGGCGCCGGGCCTGGGGACGGAGGCCATCCTGTTCTACCTGGTGACCTACGCGGCCGTGAACCTGGGCGGGTTCGGCGCCTTCGCCGCGCTCACGCGCAGCGGCCGCGAGCCGGTGACGCTGTCGGACATGGCCGGCCTGTCCGAGCGCCGCCCCCTGCTGGCCGCCGCCCTCACCGTCTTCCTCGTCTCGCTCACGGGCGTGCCCGTCTCCGGCGGATTCGTGGGCAAGTTCTACCTGTTCAGCGCCGCGGTGCGGGCAGGCTACGCGCACCTCGCGATCATCGGCATGCTCATGAGCGTGGTGTCCGCGTACTACTACCTGCGCGTGGTGGTCGCGATGTACATGGAGCCGGCCGTGGGTGAGGATCCCTGGTCACGAGTGGGAACGGGTGCGGCGCTCGCTCTCACCATCTCGACGACGGTGG
>DASTLK010000061.1:0-2657 GCA_035715025.1 Vicinamibacteria bacterium | reverse complement strand
TACGGCGAGGCGGTGATGGCCCGATTCCGGAGGATCCATCGCCGCACGGGGATGCCGCGATGACGAGGAGGGCGACGGCCGGCCTCACCGAGGAGTCGTGCCGCCGGCATCCCCCTCGCGCGAGGTCCAGGTTCCCGGCCGGGGCTCAGTCGAGTACGGGACCTTCCACCGGGGCATGGGCCCGCGCGAGGGATCCAGGATCATCAGGTCGACCATCCCGCGGGCGTGGCTGCGGGTGACGATGGCGGCGAACGTGGTCATGTCCGAGCAGAGCGGAAACGCCACCAGCTCGGCCGCGTCGTCTCCGTCCTTCGCGTGGTACAGGACGATCTCGCCCAGGACGGCTTCGGATCTCTCCGTCGCCTCGCGTGTCGCCGTGCTCATGCGGACGTGATTCTAACCTCGCGCGCGGGAGATGCGGGACCGTGAGGTGATCCGCCTCACGCCCCGCGAGGCAGCCTCTCCACCGAGACGATCGCGTTGTAGTCGGGCTCGCGCGAAGCACGGTCGATCTCCTCGCGGCTGAGGAGCACGTTGCCCTCGGGCCAGTGCACCTCGAGGTTCCCGGGTTTGATCTCGTCGATGAGGGCGCGTCCGACGTAGTCGCCCGTCCCCGAGCGAAGGCGGATGCGGTCGCCGCCGGCGATCCCCAGCTTCGCCGCGTCCTCCGCGGCCATCAGCACGTCGTCGCGCGCGGCGCCGGTGAGGGGATCGCGGTCACGCTGCACCATCGAGTTGAACTGCTTGCCGCGCCGCGTGGAGACGTGGAACGTACCCTCGGGCCGCTGCCGGTCCACCAGCTCGACCACGGAGAAGCGGGCCTTGCCATCCGGGGTGTGGAAGCGTCCGTCCCCGAACAGGCGCGGCCCGCCCCACTGGAGCTGATCCCCGCGGCGGCCCAGGCGCTCGATGCCCGCGTAGAGCGGGACCGCGCGCGCGATCTCCTCCCGGATCTGCTGCGACGACCGGAAGCGCACCGCATGCGAGAGGTCCGGGCGCACACGCGAAGCGACCTCGCCGAAGACTTCCCACTCGGCCTTGGCCGATCCGATCCGGCGCCCCTCCACCTCCGGCGAGAAGATGATCCGTCGCTCCGTCGAGGTCTCGGTCCCGCCGCCGGGCGACTCATAGCGCGTGGTGGCCGGGAAGATCACGGCGGTGTCCTCCGGCGGCAGCAGCATCATCGAGGTGAGCACGACGTCTTGATGGAGGCGCGTGCCCACCCTCCGCAGGGCCGCGGCGGCCGCGGCCGGATCGGGCAGCGTCTCCAGGAAGTTCCCGCCCACGATCCAGAACACGTCGAGACCGCCGCCGTACGCGGCATCGACCATCTCCGCCGCGGTGAGGCCCTTGAAGGACGGACAGGGGAACCCCCACACCTCGGCGAAGCGAGTGGCCTGCGGCTCCTCCAGGCCGGGCGCGCAGCCCACTTCCGCGCCACCCTGGACGCCGGAGTGTCCGCGGATCGGCATGAGGCCGACCTTCTCCCGCCCGACCCAGCCGCGGGCCAGGCCGACGTTGACGAGGGCCTCGATCGTCTGCACGCCGTGCGCGTGCTGGGTGAGCCCCATCGACCAGACGAAGATGCCGCGGCGCGCCGCGGCCAGCATGCGGGCGAAGCGCTCCATCTCCACGCGGGTGGTGCCGCTGTCCCTCTCCAGCCGCGCCCAGGGCATCGCCTCCGCCTGCGCTTTCGCTTCCGCGAAACCCGTGGTGGAACGCGCGATGAAGTCCGCGTCGACGGTCCCCGCGGCCACCAGCGCCTTCAGCACGCCGCACAGGAAGGCGAGGTCGCCCCCCGTATCGACGCCGAACCATTCGTCCGCGAAGCGGGTACCGAAGAGGGCCGACTCCGGTACCGACGGCACCCAGTATTTCTGGAGGCCAGGCTCGAAGTACGGGTTCACGACCGCCACCCGGGTGCCCTGCAGCCGCGCCTCGTAGAGGTACTTCATGGTGACGGGCTGGTTGTTCGCGGTGTTCGATCCGAAGAAGACGATGAGGTCGGTCCCGATCCAGTCCGCGTACGAGCAGGTGGTGGCGCCGTAGCCGACCGTCCGCTTCATCGCCACCGTCGAGGCGGCGTGGCACAACCGCGCGGAGTTGTCCACGTGGTTGGTGCCCATGGCGCGCGCGGCCTTCTGCGCGGCGTAGTAGTGCTCGTTGAGGATCCCGCGGGAGGTGAGGTAGACGGCCAGGCGCTCGGGGGTGGTGGCGCGGATCTTCTCCGCGGCCGCGTCGTAGGCCTCGGCCCAGGACACGACGCGGAATCCCTTGTCGCCGCGCCGGCGGATCATCGGCTCCGGCAGGCGGCCCAGCTCGCGCAGGTCGCGTGAGGAAAGGCCCTCGAGCGCGGAGACGTCGCGGAGGCGTTCGGGGTCGAGCGCGGGCGCGGTATTGAGGCGGAGCAGCTCGAGGCGGACCATGCAGAGGTGGATGCCGTCCAGGGTCCAGTCGCGCATGCCGGTGGTGCCCAGGGCGCAGCCGTCGCAGACGCCCTGGTCGAGGATGCGCCAGGCGTAGGGCAGCTCGTCACGGTTGTGCCACAGGACGCGCGCCATCTCGACGTAGTGGTTCGGCTTGCGCTCGCGCGGATCGCGCGGCACGAGCGAGGCCCACAGCGACGGCCTCACCGTCGCGGTGACGGTGCCGTCAAC
>DASTLK010000060.1:0-4563 GCA_035715025.1 Vicinamibacteria bacterium | reverse complement strand
CGGATCGCGAAGCTGCTGGCCGACGTCTCGCCCGCCCGGCTGCAGGCGACGCTCAAGAAGCTGGAGTCCTTCCAGACGCGGCACCTCCTCTCGTCGACGGCCACGCCGGGGCGCGGCATCGGCGCCGCCCGCCAGTGGATCTTGGACGAGATGAAGTCCTACTCGCCACGCCTCGAGGTCTCGTTCGATACGTACCGCATCCCGAAACAGGGCGACCGCGTCACGCGCGAGGTCGAGGTGCGCAACGTGATGGCGGTGTTGCCCGGCCGGACGGCCCGCCGTTTCTACGTGAGCGGCCACTACGACACCGTGGCCCGGCCCGTGCCCACGCGCGGCGCGGCTCCGGTCCCATCGCCGTCGCCCTCTCCCGACGCAGGCACCCAGAGCGCGAGCGGAGGGTTCGACTGGTCGGTCGGAGACAACCTCGCGCCCGGCGTCAACGACGACGGCAGCGGCTCGGCCCTGACCATGGAGCTGGCCCGCGTCTTCGCCCAGAGCGGCCTCGAGTTCGACGCGACCCTCGTCTTCATCTGCTTCGCGGGCGAGGAGCAGGGGCTCATCGGAGCCAAGCTGCACGCCCAGCGCGCGGAGGCGGAGAAGCTCACGATCGACGGCGTCCTCAACAACGACATCGTGGGCAACGCGACCTCTGGCCAGGGCGTGAAGGACACGGGCACTGTGCGCGTGTTCTCGGAGGGACCCGAGGACTCGCCCTCGCGGCAGCTCGCGCGCGCGATCCGGCGCAATGCCTCCCTCTACGTGCCCGAGCACCGCGTGCGCCTCATCGCGCGCTACGACCGCTTCGGGCGCGGCGGCGATCACAGCGCCTTCAACCAGCGCGGATACCCCGGGGTCCGCTTCACGGAGAGCAAGGAGAACTACGGCCATCAGCATACGGTGGACGACACGTTCGCGGGCGGGCTCGACGCCGAGTACCTCGCCCGCAACGCGCGCGTGAACGCCGCCACCCTGGCCACCCTGGGCCTCGCTCCCGTCGCGCCGGTGGTCGTGGACGAGCGCGGGCGCCCCCTGCTCACGCGCGAGCCGTCCGGTTACGACGCGCGGCTGCGCTGGCGGGCGGCGCCGGGAGCGGCGGGATATCGCATCTTCTGGCGGGAGGCCTGGACCCCCGACTGGCAGTTCGAGCAGTCGGTGGGCGCGGTAACGGAGGTGGTCCTGCCCGGCGTGTCGATCGACGACTTCGTGTTCGGGGTGGCGGCGGTGGACGCGGAGGGCCACGAGAGCCTCGTGTCCGCCTACGTCAACCCCAGTCGTCCCGACGCGCCCGTCCAGACCCTGCCGTGACCGAGCGGCCGCTCGCGTCCGTCGATCAGGTCCGCGACGAGCTGCGGCGGCTCGGCTACCTCGAGCACGGCGTCGACCGGTTCGTGCTCGGAGGGGCGGGGTCGACCAGCCCCGCGCGCGCGTCCGCGCGTGCGGCCACTCGCGTGGGAGTGCTGGGCGGGCTTCTCTTCGGCGCCGCGCTCACCCTCGCCGCCGCCGGCCTGGATCCCCGCCTGCGGGGCGAGCCGCGCGATCTGATCGTGCTCTCCATCTATCTCGTCCTCGCCCTGGCCCTGGTCACCGCGCTGGCGACTTTTCTCGGCGGCCTGGCCGCGGCCGGGTGGGCCCGGCGGCGGCAGAGGCGGCCGGGCCCCACGGTGAGCCGGAACGTCGGTCTCGCGCTCGGCATCGCCGGGCTGGGCTACGTCGCGCTGTGGTGGCGCGCGCACGCGTGGGCGGCCCCGCTCCCGACCCAGGTGGCCTCGATCGTCCTCGGCCTGGCCCTGTGCGCCGCGCTCGGCCGCTTCGGCGCGCTCGCGTCGGTGGCCGTCCTCACCGCGGGCGGCATGGGGGACCGGCTTCCGGAGGCCAGCCTCTCACGCCGGCGCATGATGCCGCTCCTCGCCGCGGCCGCGCTGTTGCTGGGCGGCGCCGTCTCCGCCGCCGCCTATCTCTCCGGCGCCTCCGCCGTCACCGCGCCCGACTTCGCGGTGGTGCCGACGGGGCTGCAGGTGCGCGTCCTGGGCATCGACGGGCTGGACCGCCACATGGCCGACCAGATGATCGCGCGCGGGGAGATGCCCTACCTGCAGGCGCTGCTGGCCGGTGGGGCCCATGCCGTCCTGCGCGCGGAGCCGGAGCAGGTGCCCGCCATCGTGTGGACGACCATCGCCACCGGCCGCGGTCCCGAGGCCCACGGCATCCATTCCACGGGCGCGCGGCGGCTGCCCGGCATGCGCACGCCGATGCCGATCACGGGAGACGATCCCTTCGCCCGCGCGCTGCGCAGCGCCACCGACGTGCTGCGGCTCGGCCGCGCGCAGCCCGCGACGTCCGTGCTGCGCGGCGCCAAGACCTTCTGGAACGTCGCCTCCGAGAAGGGGCTGCGCGTCGGCGTGGTGAACTGGTGGGCCACCTGGCCCGCGGATGCGGTCAACGGGTACGTGGTGACGGAGCGCGCGCTGTTCAAGCTGGAGAAGGGCGGATCCTTCGAGGGCGAGACGGCGCCGCCGGAAGTGTTCGACCGGCTGCGCCCTTTGGCCGCGCGCGCCACCAGCAAGCCGCGCGGCATCGACGAGTTCGCGCTGGCCGCCGCCCGCGCCCTGAGCGGGTCCAAGCCGCCCGACGTCGAAGCGGTCTACCTCCCCGGGCTGGACATCGCGACCATGCAGCAGATGGCAGAAGGCGGCGCGGCCGACCTGGCCGGACTCGACGCCCGACTCGACGCGGTGCGCGCGTACTACCGGTTCGCCGACGGCCTCATCGGGCAGGCGGTGGACGGCATGGCGGCGTCGGAGGTGCTCGTCCTCGTCGGTGATCCGGGCCGGATGGCGCGTCGCTCCGCCACGGCGGAGGGACTGCTCGCGGTGCGGGGCGCGGTCGTGCGCGCGGGCGACCTCGGAACCGTCACCGAACGCGACATCGCGCCGACCGTCCTCCACCTGGCCGGCCTGCCCACGAGCCGCGAGCTCGAAGGCCGCGTGCTGGAGGACGCGCTCTCCCCCGCGTTCCGCGCCGACCATCCGGTACGGACGGTCACTTCGTACGGCCGCCGTTTCGCCGGACGGCCCGCGGAGAGCGCGTTCGACCGCGACATGCTCGATCAGCTCCGCAGCCTCGGCTACGTCCAGTAGCTCAGGCGGGCTCGTCTCCCGCGCCCGCCGCGCGCGGGTAGACCTTGATCGCGTCCCAACGCCGAAGCCGCACCTCGCCGGGGGCGAATCCCGGCGGCTTGCTCACGTCCGACACGCGGCAGACGTGCACCTCGACCTTGCCGCGCGCGCCCCGGGCCTTCGAGTGCCAGGCCGCCAGCTCCGCCGCGCGCTGCACGACCGTGCGCGGCAGCTCGGGCAACCGATCGGGGTTGCGCACCACGACGTGGCTCCCCGGAGGCCCCGCCACGTGGAGCCAGAGATCGTGCGGCTCTGCGAAGCGGAAAGTCAGCCGGTCGTTCTCGGCATCGCCCTTGCCGACGAGGACCTCGAAGCCCTCGATCGTCTCCGCGCGGAAGCCCCGCCCCTTGCTGGCCATCTCCGGATTTTCCTCCAGGGCGGACCTGGCATATACCTAACTCGGATCGTCAAACGGACGGAGACGGGCACGGAGACGGAGACGGGACTCGAACGATCGCGGCGCGGCGGCGGAAGCCGGCGCCCTGGTGCACGCTGAATTGAAGAAGACAGGCGAGCGGGCGGGACAGCCGAGCGAGCGGCGCGACCAGGCGCCGGCTGACCCTCGCCGCGCCGCGGACGTCTTGGCCTCCGCCACGCGAGCGCTCCTCGTTTTCGCCGGCCTGGCTCTGATGGCCTTCGCGACGCCGACGTCTCCTTCCTATTCGATCGAGGCCATTCGCTACGCCACCGTCCCCCAGTTCCCGCTGAGCGGGCTCGTGATGGGAGCGCCGGAGACGGAGAAGATCGACATCGCGATGGTCGTCTGGCTGATCCGCGGCGGCGGGAAGACGATCCTGTTCGACAGCGGCTTCCACCGCGAGAAGTGGATGAAGCAGTTCACGATTGCGGACTACATCCGGCCGGACGAGGCGGTGCGCGCGGCGGGCACGCCTCCGGAGGACGTGACCGACGTCGTGATCTCCCACGCCCACTGGGATCACATGGGCGGCATCGATCTCTTCCCCCGCGCCACCGTCTGGATCCAGAAGGACGAGTTCACGTATTACACCGGCGCGGCCTGGCAAGCGGGCGGCAAGCACGGAGGCATCGATCCGGAGGACGTCGCGGCCCTGGTGCGGATCAACACGGAAGGCCGGCTCCGGTTCGTCGACGGCGACGACGTGGAGATCCTCCCCGGACTCCGCGCGTACACCGGGGCCCGCCACACCTACGCCTCGCAGTACCTGCGCGTGGACGGCGAGGCGCCCGTCGTCCTCGCCTCCGACAACTGCTACCTTTACCGGAATCTGGAGGCGCACGCGGCCAGCGCCACCTTCACGCCCCAGGATCGCGATGCGAACCTGCGCGCGCAGGAGCGGATGGTCGCCCTGGCCGGCAGCCGCGAGCGCGTGGTGCCGGGACACGACCTGCGACAGTTCGAGCGCTA
>DASTLK010000059.1:0-2095 GCA_035715025.1 Vicinamibacteria bacterium | reverse complement strand
CAGCTGGGCGGCGTAGAAGTTGGGGTAGCTCTGGCCGACCCGCGGCTCCTCGATGTGGCGGGCCAGACGCGGGAAGACCCGCTCCATGTCCCCCGCCTTGAGGACCATCTCGTAGTGCTCGGTCCCGAAGGCGTAGCTCATCCGCTCCGCGGCCTGGCGCTCATCGAACCCCATCTCGACGCCGGAGGCGGAGGTGAGGTCGAAGCCGGCCGTGAACGTGCGCATGGAGGGGAGCTGGCGCGCGGCCACCGCCGTGATCGAGCCCGAGTCCATGCCCCCGCTCAGGTAGGCGCCCACCTCGACGTCGCTGACGAGCTGCCGGGATACGGCCTGGCGGAAGAGGCGGTCGAGCTCCTCCACGTAGTCGGCGTCGGAGAGCGCCCGGTCGGGCTCGTGGAAACGGAAGTCCCAGTACCGGCGCGGCTCCTCGACCCCCCGGTCGGCCGCGCGCACCCGCAGCACGCAGCCGGCGGGTAGCAGCCGCACGCCCTCGAACAGCGTGCGCGAGGTGAAGAAGTTCTGGAAGGAGAGGTATTCGGCCAGACCCTCGACGTCCATCCGGGACGGAATGGCCGGATGCGCGAGGATCGCCTTCACCTCGGAGCCGAACACGAACGCGCCGTCGCGCTCCGCGTAGTAGAGCGGCTTCACGCCGTAGCGGTCGCGCGCGAGCCACAACGTCTGCTCCGCCTTGTCCCACAGGGCGAGGGCGAACATGCCGTTGAACCGGGGAAGGGCGTCGGCGCCCCAGGCCGCGAAGGCGTGGAGCGCGACCTCGGAATCGGTGCGCGACCGGAAGGCCTGGCCGCGCGCCTCCAGCTCGACGCGGAGCTCCTGGAAGTTGTAGATCTCGCCGTTGTAGGCGATCACGTAGCGGCCGTCGGGCGTCGCCATCGGCTGATGCCCGGCCGCCGAGAGGTCGATGATGGCGAGCCGGCGGTGGGCCACCGCGAACGGACCGTCGGAATAGACGCCGGAGCCGTCCGGCCCGCGATGCCGGACCGCCGCCCCCATGCGCTCAGCCACCACGCCGGATGCGGGCGCCCCGTCGCGATGCACCATTCCCGCCAGCCCGCACATCGGCGTCAGCCCAGGGAGCGGAGGGCCTCGACCACGTAAGCGTAGTCCTCCGCCGTCATGCGGTTGTGCAGCGGGATCGACATGGTGAACCGATCGCAGTCGCGCGCGCGCGGGCAGTCCTCCGGCCGCGTCCCGAAGGTCTCGCGGTAGTAGCCGAGGGTGTGCACGGCATGGGTGCCCGGCCGGGTGGCGATGCCGCGCTCCTGCAGCTTCTCCATGATCGCGTTGCGGGTCAGGGGCGCCCGCGTCTCGTCCACGTAGGTCACGTAGGACTGCCAGCAGTGGCCGTATCCTTCCGGGACGCGGGGGGTGCGCAGCCACGGGATCCCGGCGAGCTCTTCGTCGTAGTAGGCCGCCCAGCGCCGCCGCTCCCCGATGAAGCGGTCGAGCTTGCCGAGCTGGACGAGACCCAGGGCGCCCTGGATATCGGTCATGCGGAAGTTGAAGCCGAGGACGTCGAACTCAGGCAGCAGGTAGGGCCGCGATCCCTTGTGCCGCTGCTCCTCGGAGACGGCCGCGCCGTGGTTGCGGCGCACGTTCACCGCCTCCGCCAACTCGTCGTCGTCCGTCGTGACCATCCCGCCTTCGCCCGTCGTGATCGCCTTGCGCGGATGGAACGAGAACGCGGCCGCGCGCGCGAGCCCACCGACGGGCCGCCCACGGTAGGAGGAGCCGGCGGCGCAGGCCGCGTCCTCCACGATGGGCACCCCGGGCGCGACCGCGGCCAGGGCGTCGAGGTCCGCCGCAAGCCCGAACAGGTGCACGGCGATGATGGCCCGGGTGCGAGGCCCCAGGTGCGCCTTCACCTGCGCGGGGTCGATGTTGAAGGTTCGGTCGTCCACGTCCACCAGCACGGGCGTGCCCCCGCAGTAGACGACGGCGTTGGCGGTGGCCACCCAAGTGAACGCGGGGACGATCACCTCGTCCCCCGGCCCGATCCCCATGGCGGCCAGGATGAGGTGCAGCGCCGTGGTGCAGCTCGTGGTGGCGAGGGCGTGGCCCACGTCGTGGCGGG
>DASTLK010000058.1:0-16056 GCA_035715025.1 Vicinamibacteria bacterium | reverse complement strand
GGAGGGGCGACAGCCGCTCCCGCCGCGTGGTGGGCGGCAGTCCGGACGTCGCGTCGCGGCTGTCCGGGCGGCCGTGGGACGTGCACGCCGGCGCCTGGGGCCCGGAGCGTCCGACGCGGCTCCGGCGCGGGGAGGCGGTCGCCGATGCCGCGCGCCTCGCTCGCGCGCAGGGCTGTCTCCTGGGTCAGGTCGCCGGGGACAGCCTGGGCGCGCTCGTGGAGTTCCAGTCCGCGGACGAGGTGCGCCGCGCCTACCCGGACGGGCCGCGGCAGCTCGTCGACGGCGGTCATTGGGACCTCCTCGCGGGCCAGCCGACCGACGACAGTGAGATGGCCCTCGCCCTCGCGCGGTCGATCGAGAGTGGCGACGGCTACGATCCCGGCCGCGCGTTCGAGGCCTATCAGCGGTGGCGGGCATCGGGACCTTTCGACGCCGGGAACACCGTTTCCGCCGCCCTGCAAGGACGGCCCGACGACGGCAGCCAGGCCAACGGCTCGCTGATGCGAGCGAGCCCGCTGGGCATCCTCGGGCACCGCATGCCGGCGACCGAAGCCGCCGACCTCGCCCGCATCGACAGCGCGCTGACCCATCCCAATCCCGTCTGCGGCGATTCCGTGGCCGCGTTCGTCGTGGCCGTCGCGCACGCGATCGACCGCGGTGACGGTGGCGAAGCGGCGTACGAGGCGGCCCTGGGCTGGGCGCGGCAGGCCCCGGCGGTGCCGCCCGTGCGCGAAGCCCTGGAAGCCGCCCTGCACGCGGCCCCGAAGTGCGACGATGTCTCGCAGGGATGGGTCCTGCTCGCGTTGCAGAACGCGTTCTACGAGGTGCGGCACGCGCGGACCGTCGAGGAGGGCCTGGCGCGGACGGTCCTGCGCGGCGGCGACACCGATACCAACGCGGCCATCGCGGGAGCGCTCCTGGGAGCGGTCCACGGGCGTGAAGGCGTTCCGGCCCCGTGGCGCTCGATGATCCTGAGCTGTCATCCCGTGGCCGCGGTAGCGCGTCACCCACGCCCGATGGCGTACTGGCCGGTGGACGTGATGGAGCTGGCGGAGCGGCTCCTGCTCGCCGGCGAACGCTAGCCCGCTCGGGGCCGGGTCTCCCGTCTCACCAGGCCGGCGGACGCGCGAAGCTCTCGCCGCGCTCGCGCTCGCGCAGGCGGTCGCGATCCCATGGCGGTGGCAGGAGGCCGAGCGCCCGCAGCGCCGGCGCGTACTCGTAGCGGAGGGTGACCGTGTCGGCGGGCCGGGGCTGGGCGTCGAAGCGCACGACCGTCGCCGGGTCCCAGGCCTGGCTGCCCCACCCGGTTCCGGGATAGGCGCCCCCGCCGCCATCGGGCGACTTGCGCAGCGCGCCATCGGCCGAGCGCCTTTCCGGCGCCGCGGCGGCGTCCGGCGGCGCGGTCGACGGCGCGCCTTCCGCCTTGTCGGAGGTCCCGGGCGTGGCGCCTTCGCGCCGCGGCCTGTCCTCGGACTCGGCGGGCGGGTCCGTCGGGCGGTCCCAGGGTCCCGACCACGGGGGCGACACGCGTGGACCGAAGCGCTCGCGGTACACCCAGGCCTGGATCCATCCCATCTTGCCGTTCGCGCGTCCGCTGCGCGCCGCGTAGGAGCCGCGCTCCTCCACGAAGCTGAACCGGTGCACGTCCTCCAGCGACGTGCGCCAGCCGCGTACCTGCACTTCGTCCCACGGATCGATCACGTACATCCGGCCTCGCCGCGCCGGATCCGACGGTCCCAGCTCCCTCTCGCCGCTGATCGCGTTGAGCCCGTCCACGGCGAGCACCACGCCGACGCGCTCGGGGCTGCGATTGGTGACGCGGAGGGCGTAGGCGCATCCGGCCCGGGCCTCGAGATAGTACCGGCCGGAGCCGTCGCGCGCGGGATAGAGCGGGGCGGCGGCGCCGTCCACCTCGACGGAGAGGTCCACCAGCGAACCGCTCGCCTGCCAGACGCCGGCCTGGGCGGCGGGTGCCAACAGCCACGCCGCGAGCACGGTTGCGGCGCCGATCGCTCGGCGGCGCCGCGGCGCGGTGGGAGAACTGACGAGAGGCGAAAGCATGACCGTCCTCCTTGCGACGGAGATACGGCCGATGACAGTGGGCTATTCCCTGGGACCAGCCGACCAGTAAGTCCGGCCGCCGCCGTTGCGGCGGCGGGACGACGGGGGGGTTTCAGGGGGGGAGTTCACGCACCTCGTGGTGAGGCGTGAATTCCCCCCCTGAGATCAAAGACGTTCCCTAGTTCGACGCCGCCTCCTTCTTCTTGGCCGTCTCGAGGTTGATCGAGATCCAGACGTCGTCACCGAGCAGGACGCCGCCGTTGTCGAGGGCCTTGTTCCAGGAGATGCCGAAATCCTTGCGGTTCAGGGTCGTGTCGATGGAGAAGCCGGCCTTGTCGTTGCCCCAGGGATCCTTCCCGAAACCCAGGAACTGGACGGGGAGCGTCACTTCCTTGGCCACGCCGTGGATGGTGAGCGTTCCGGTGACGTCGTACTTGTCCTTGCCCGCGGCCTTGACCTTCGAGCTCTTGAACGTGAGCTCGGGAAACTTCTCGACGTCGAAGAAGTTGGGGCTGCGCAGGTCCTTGTCGCGGCCCTCGTTCGCGGTGTCGATGCTGGCCGCCTTGACCGAGAACTCGACGCTAGCGGCTTCCGGCTTGGCCGGATCGACGGTGATCGATCCCGCGAAATCGTTGAAGTGGCCCCGCACCTTGCTCATCATGTGGCGGATCTGGAAGCTCGCTTCCGAATGCACCTTGTCGATCGCATACGTGTCGGCGAGGACGGGGGAAGCCGCGAGCACGGCCGCGGCGGCGGTCAGGGACAGCTTGCGGATCATTTCATCTCCTTGTTTTGCGGGACGGGCGCGCGGCCGGTCCCGGTGACGGCGACGTGTGAATCCGAGTGAAGTGCGGATGGGCCCGCTCGCAGCGCGTCGAGGAGGCGGACGAACGAGGCGAGGTCGGCCTCGCTCAGCGGCGCCATGAAGCCGCGCGCGCCTTCCTGCATCGCCGATTGGAGGCGCGCGAGCAGCTCGAGGCCGGCCGGCGCGATCCAGCAGCGGATCTGACGACGGTCCTCGGCCGACCTCTGACGGCGCACCAGGCTCTTCGCCTGCAGCCGATCGAGAAGGCGGGTCACGCCTGGCGCCTGCTCGATCATGCGGCCGGCGATCTCGAGCGTGGGCAGGCCTTCCGCGCCCGCCCCGCGCAGGATGCGCAGCACGTTGTACTGCTGCAGAGTGATGCCCTGGGGCTCGACGACGTCCGTGAGGGCGCGGCGCAGCAGGTCGGCCGTGCGCACGAGGGCCACCACTGCTTCCTCCGAGGGCGAGGAGAACGGCCGGCGCTGTTGGATCTCGTCCTGCACGGCGCTGCGCATGCGAGACATGACGCGAACGTTAAGTCCTGAATACATGACTAGTCAAGTAAATTGCTGTGAAGGGGCGTGACCCGCCGCACAAACCGTTGAATCGGCTCGACGTACTGGATTGCTGGATCACGACATCATGGGCCGACGCCACCCGCCGCCCTTCCAGCGGCGCCGGCAGCCGTGTGTCCGCGTGGTTCCGTGAGGATGACGATGCCCGACGAGATCCCCGAAGAGAAGAGCTATCGCGAGTGGCTGGCCGAGGCCCTGGCCCAGGACGAAAAGACCTGGGAGGCCCTCGAGGAAAAAGTGAAGACGATGCGGCTCAAGCACGGACTCCTCGACGAGAAGAAGGAGCCGCGGGACTGCTAGACGGCCGCGCCTGCCCGCAGTGAGGGAGCCGTCACGCCCGCCGGTGCTCCGCTGCTACGCTAGCCAGGATGGCATGGTCCACCTGGGTGCGGACGTCCTGGCGCACCTTCACCGATTCCGCCCGTTCCAGTCTTCTCGCGCCCGCCGTCTCCGTGGCCGACATGGTGCTGCGGACCGCCTTGTTCGTGGTGCTCGTCGGGGGCGCCATCGCGCTGGGCTGGACGGCGAAGGCGGCCTGGAGCGTCCACCGCCTGACGCGCGGGGTCGGCAACACCGTCTTCTACGGCGCCGACGGCAAGCCCTGGTTCCCGCTCGACGAGCACCGGCGCGACGTGCCGCTGGCCGAGGTCGCGCCCGCCCTGCGCGAGGCCGTCATCGCCGTGGAGGACCATCGGTTCTACCGGCACGGCGGAATCGACCCCATCGGCTTCGGCCGCGCGGCCTGGCGCAACCTCCGCCGGGGCGCGATCACGGAGGGCGGCAGCACGATCACCCAGCAGCTCGCGCGCACGGTCTTCCTCTCCAACCGGCGGACCCTCGGCCGCAAGGTCAAGGAAGCGGTGCTGGCCGGGCTCATCGAGCAGCAGCTCACCAAGGACCAGATCCTCGAGCTCTACCTGAACCGGGTGGCCCTGAGCGCGGGCACGTTCGGTGTCGAGGCCATGTCGCGGCAGCTCTTCGCCAAGCGGGCCAAGGACCTGAGCCTCATCGAATCCGCACTCGTGGCCGGCCTCATCCGCGCGCCTTCCGCGCTCTCGCCCTGGTCGAACGAGGAAGGCGCCCTCGCCCGCAGCAAGGTGGTCCTGCAGCGCATGCGCGAGGAGGGGTTCATCAACCCGGCCGCGGAGCAGGGTGCCAACGCCGCGCGCCTACGCATGACCAGCGCGCCCCATCTGGCCGACGCCTATTCCGGATACGCGAAGGAATACCTGCGGCAGGTCTTCCGCGAGGACGTGGGAGACGACGACCCGCCGGACTGGGACGTGCAGACGACGTTCCTGCCCACGGTGCAGCTCGCGGCGGAGCGCGCGGTGGAGGAGGGTCTCGCGCGCCTGGGCAAGCGCGGCCTGCAGGCGGCGCTGGTCGCGCTCGATCCGGAGACGGGCGACATCCTGGCCATGGTCGGCGGCCGCAACTTCAACGCGTCGCCGTTCAATCGCGCGGTGCGCAGCCGGCGGCAGCCCGGGTCCGCCTTCAAGCCGTTCGTCTACGCCGCCGCCCTCGACCACGGACTCTCGCCCGTCAGCGTCCTCGACGACCTGCACTCGGTGTCGGCGCCGGGACAACAGGAGTGGAGCCCGCGCAACGCGGAAGAGGGCGCGCCCGACGCGGCCACGCTGCGCCAGGCCCTGCTGGAGTCGAACAACCAGGCCGCGGTCGCCCTGCAGCTCCGCATCGGCAGCGGGGCCGTGCTCTCTCTGGCCTCCGACCTCGGCCTGCGCGATCAGCCCAACGTGCCCTCCCTGGCGCTCGGCTCCGGGCTCGTGACCCCGATGGAGCTGACGGCAGCCTACGCGGCCTTTCCCAACGGCGGGTTCGCGGTGATGCCGCGCGCGATCGTGCGCGTCCTCGATGCGAGCGAAGGCGTGGTGGTCGAGAACGCGGTGCGTCGAAAGCGGGCGCTGCCGGAGACGGTCGCCTTCCAGACGACGTCGATGCTGCGCGACGTCATCGACCTCGGCACCGCGTCCTCCGCGCGCAGCCTGGGGGTACGCGGCCCCGCCGCAGGCAAGACGGGCACGACGAGCGAGTTCAAGGACGCCTGGTTCGTCGGGTTCAACACGTCGGTGGTGGCGGCGGTATGGGTAGGCCTGGACCAGCCGGAGCCCATCGGGTCGGAGGCCTTCGGCGCGCGCATCGCCCTGCCCATCTGGGCCGATTTCATGCGGCGGGTCTCGCGCACGCTTCCGGGGGACGAGTTCCCCGTGCCCTCGGGACTCCGGCAGGTCGAGCTGTGCCGCGTCTCCTACCTGCGTCCGGTGGAGAGCTGCCCGACCTACTTCGAGTTCTTCAAGGAAGGCGACGACATCCCGCGCCGCCTGTGCCCCATCCACCAGGGCAACTTCAAGCAGGAGGCGCGGCGCGTGCTCGACGGGGTCTTGTCGC
The DNA here is from genome assembly GCA_035715025.1 of Vicinamibacteria bacterium. Classification (GTDB taxonomy): domain Bacteria; phylum Acidobacteriota; class Vicinamibacteria; order Fen-336; family Fen-336; genus AA29. Next base: position 10,209 of record DASTLK010000058.1, on the reverse strand, counting down.
GCGTGGGGCGCAAGATCCTCGACATCTTCAAGTGAGGAGGACGCATGGAAGTCGCACGTGAACCGTCGGGCGGCGTGCGCATCACGCTCGATGCGCGGGAGGTGACGCTCCTGCGCTATGCGCTGGAACGGGCCTCTCTCATCGACACGCCGGCCAACCAGCAGGCCGCGATCGCGAACTTCTGCGCGCGCGTGCTCGAGTCCCTGTCGGTCCCGCGCCCCTGATCTAGGCCCGCCGGGCCGCCAGCATCCCGCAGGCGGCATGGATGTCCGGACCCCCCGAGTAGCGCCGGACGAAGGGCAGCCCCTCCGCCGCCAGCGCGGAGAGGAAGGTCCCGCGTTCCTCGTCCGAGGCGCGCTGGAAACGGCCCGTGGGGTCGTTCACGTCGATGACGGAGACGCGCACGGGCGCGCCCGCGAGCAGGCGGGCGAGGGCCTGCGCTTCCTCCGGTCCGGTGTTGACGCCCGCCATCAGCACCCAGGCCACGTGGACGGGGCCACCGTGCCGCGCCGCGTGGCGGCGCATCGCGTCCATGAGGTCCGGCACCGCGAAGGCCTGGCCGATGGGCACCAGCCGCGCCCGCTTCTCCGGGATGGCCGAGGTGAGGGACAGGATCAGGCGGTACGGGTGGCCCTCGTCCGTGTAGCGCTCGATCATGGGCAGCACGCCCGCGGTCGAGATCGTGATCCGGTCGCCGCGGACGCGCGCGCCGCAGGGATCGCGCAGCACCTCGGCCGCCCGGATCACGTTGTCGTAGTTCTGGAACGGCTCGCCCTGGCCCTGGAACACCACGCCCGTGACCGGCCGCTCGGGGCCTTCGCGGCGGATCGTGAGCACCTGCTCGACCATCTCCCAGGCTTCGAGGTTGCGCGTGAATCCGAGCCGGCCCGTCTCGCAGAACACGCAGCCGAGAGCGCAGCCCACCTGCGACGACACGCACACGCTCCAGCGCGGGCGCTCGAGCGGGATGCGGACGGCCTCGAACACCTGGCCGTCGCCGGCGCGGAAGAGGTACTTGACGAACGGATCGACCTGGCTGGACTGGCGCTCGACCACCGCCAGCCGCGTCGTCTGCCCGCGCCGGAGCAGCTCGCGCGCGGCGGCCCGCGACAGGCCGGGCACTCCCTCGAGGTCATCCCCGTCGCGCCAGATGAGCCGCGCCTGGACGCGCCGGGCCATGCGATCGTCGAGCGGGAGGTCCGGCCAGAGCGCGCGGAGGTCCTGCGGGCGCAGCCCGCGGAGGTGCGCCACGCTCAGAACCGCAGGGTCGTGCGCCGGCCGCGGACGTCGACGTCGACTTCCGCTCCCCGGATGGCGAGCACGCGGATGCCATCCACCTCGTCACCGACGCGGACGAGGTGATCGTTGATGATCGCGATCGGCTGCCCGTCCCGCTCGCTGATGGCCTGCAGGCGCAGATCCGGATGCGCGGGGCGGGGCGCCAGGGGGGAAGGCGCGGCCGCGAGCGTCGCCGCCGGCGCCTTCGTGGGCGCGGCGTCCTCGCGCGTCTCGCGTCGTCCGGGCGCCTGGGCGGGTGGGGCCACGGTCGCGACCACGATCGCGGCTGGGCGCGGCGTGACGACCGCGGCGGGCGGCGCAGGGAGCGCCGCGGGCGCGGGGGTCGTGCGCAGCGCCAGCACGGCCGCGACGGCCGCGGCCGTCGCCATGCCGAGCGCGGCCCAGGCCGGCCATCGCCGGGCCGCGCGCGTGGGCCAGGGCGCGGCGGCCATGACGACGAACCCTCGCTCGTCGCGCCCCTTCTCGCGATCCAGCTTCTTCAGCGCTTCGAGCACGAGGCTCACGATCTCCCTCCGAGGCGAGGCCGCGGATAGGGGCCGCGGCTGTAGAGGGTCATGAGCGTGCGCGAGCCGATGCGTCCGTCCGCAGCCAGATCGGCGTCACGCTGGAAGCGGGTGACCGCGGAGAGCAGGTCGGCATCCCGCAAGTACCCCAGCCGCGCGAGGCTCTCGCGCGCCCAGGCCTCGGTCCGACCGGGATCGCCGGTCCCCGTCGCGGCCAGCGCGTCGAAATCGCGCCACAGGAACACGGCCTGCCGCGTCCAGAGCCGGTCCACCTCGGCCAGCGGCACCCGCCGCGGAGGCTCGTTCCCGATGCCCACGATCGCGTCGTCGCCGTCGACGTGGAGGAGCGCGAGGTAGCAGGTGTCGGCGCGCGCGGGATGGAACATCTCCAGGACCACCGGCAAGTCGAGGCGCCGCACCTGGTCCATGTGCGTGCGCAGCGCCGTGCGCTCCAGGGCAGGCGTCCCCCAGAGGGTCTGGATGCGCGTGACCGCGTCCAGCATGGAGGCCTCGTGCGGCAAGGCCAGGAGGACGGGCGCCAGCGCGTTGCCGGGGGGAGACGGGATCACCGCCGTGACCACGGGAGAGGGAGCCGCGCGGGGGGACGCCGCGGCGGCCGGAGCGGCGGCCGCGGGCAGGGGTCGTCCCTCGAGCGCGGGCAACGCTCGCCAGAGCACGAGGGGCGTGAATGCCACCATCGCCACTCCGGCCGCGAGCGCGGCCTGCCGCCGCCGCGGATGACCCCGCCGCGCGGCCAGGACCTCGCCCGCCGCGCGGCGCACCATGGCCGCGTCGATCTCGCGCGCACCCGCGACGTAACCGGCCAGCAGGGCGCGATCGCAGACGAGGTTGATGAGGCGCGGGATGCCTTCGGAGGAGCGATGGACCGCGGTGAGCGCGTCCGCGGTGAAGGAGGCCTTTCCTTCACCGCCCGCCACCGCCAGCCGATGCCGGACGTAATCCTCGGTCTCCTGACGGCTCAGGGCCGCGAGGTGATAGCGCGCGGTGACGCGCTGCGCGAGCTGGCGCAGCTCGTGCCGGCCCAGCATCTCCTGCAGCTCCGACTGGCCCATCAGCACGATCTGGATCAGCTTCTCCGTGTCCGTCTCGAGGTTGGAGATGAGCCGGACCTGCTCCAGCACCTCCGGGGCGAGGTCCTGCGCTTCGTCGATGAGGAGCACCACGTCGCGGCCCTCCGCGCGGGCCTGGAGCAGGAAGCGGTGCAACGCGTCGACGTGGTCCTTGAGCGAGGTTCCCGTGGCCGGAACGTGCAGGTCCTCGAGGATGGAGCGGAGGAGCTCGGCGGCGGTCAGGGCCGGGTAGAGCACGAACGCGGTCGCGGTACGCGCGTCGAGGCGCGACAAGAAGTAGCGCGCGAGGGTGGTTTTGCCCGTGCCCACCTCGCCCGTGACGAGGATGAAGCCGCCCTTCTCCTTGCGCCCGAACTCGAGATGCGCGAAAGCCTCGGTGTGGCGATGCGAGAGGTACAGGTACTTCGGATCGGGAGTGAGGTTGAACGGCTTCTCGGCGAAGCCGTAGAAGGGCTCGTACATCTACCGGCCCTCTCCGGCCTCGACGTAGCTGCGGATGCGGTCCCGCGCCCCGTCACGCAGGATCAGGAACTCGATCCCGAGGCGGGGGGGACCGCCGTCGCTGGCCGCATCCTCGCGCACGACCTGGCCCACCGCACGCACCGGACCGGCGCTCCCCGGCAGGGTGAAGGTGAGGTCGAGCTTGGAGCCGATGTCGAGCGGCTCCTTCGTTTCCAGCAGCATGCCCTTCACGCTGATGTTGAGGCTGAGGCCGCGGCCGGGATCGCTGCCGGGAGCGGTGTGCGACCAGACCGCGATGCTGACGGGCACGCGCGCCTCGCGCCGGCGGGGCACGTGCAGCAGCTCCTCGATCCAGGCGTCCCAGAGGTAGGGGACGACCTGGCCGCCGAAGACCACGTTGGCGCCGGCGCGCCGGAGCTGCGTCTCCTCGTCGAGGGTGACGCTACGGCGGACCACGCCCACGGAGATGCCGCGCGTCCGTCCGTCTTCCCGGATGCGTCCGATCAGGGCCAGGACGGCGGCCGTCTCCTCCCCGGCCAGGATGACGAGGTCGGGCTGGCCGGCGTGGATGCGGTCGAGGCTGGAATCGGCGGCGGCGAAGACACGATCCACGTCGGACCGCCAGAGGATCGTGCTGCTCAGCTCCGAGACCAGCTCGGGAGACGCCATGATGAGGACCCGAGGCATGCCGCTTCGCACGAGTGGGGGAGTGTATCACCCCCCGGCGCGAGCGGCCCGGCGCGGTCTATGCTGCGGACATGGAAACGGTAGAGATCCCCACCGAGCACGGGGCGGTCAGCGCGTCCGTCCACGGCGAAGGGAGGACGGTGCTCGCGCTCGGTCACGGCGCGGGGGGGGACCGCCGCACGGCCCTCCTGGTGCGGCTGGCGGATGCGCTCGCCGCCGGCCATAGGCGCGTCATCCTCCACAACTTCCCCTACACGGAAGCGCGGCGCCGTGTTCCCGACAAGCCCGCCGTGCTGGAGGCCACGGTCTCCGCGGTGGCCGCGCACGCGCGGCGCGCGCTCGGCGCCTCGGCCCTGGTGCTGGGAGGGAAGTCGATGGGCGGGCGCATCGCCTCGCAGGCGGTCGCGCAGGGCCTGCGCGCGGAAGGGCTGGTGTTCCTCGGGTATCCGCTCCATCCGCCCGGCCAGTTCGACCGCTTGCGCGATCGCCATCTGGCCGCGATCACGGCGCCCATGCTGTTCGTCCAGGGTACGCGCGACGCTTTCGCGCGGGCGGACCTGCTGGCGGCGGTGCTGGGAGGCCTGGGCGATCGCGCCACTCTGCACTCCGTCGAAGGCGGCGATCACTCGTTCGGAGTGCCGCGCCGGACCGGCCGCGCGCCCGCGCAGGTCGAGGCGGAAGTGGCCGCGGCCATCGTGGCCTGGCTCACGGCGCGCGACCTGTGACCCGAGGCCTGCGTGCTATCATCCCGCCGCCGCGGCAGAGAGGAGCGTGAGCGTGGCCGCTGTCTGGTGGCCGGAAGCCCGGACGGGTGAGCTCGTCGCGTACCTCGACGACCAGGAGCTGGCGCGCCTCATCGCGGTGACCGAGGTCGCGGAGGCGGGCGCCGGAGACTTCCTCCTCCACAAGGGCAGCCCCTCGCGCAGCCTCCTCCTCGTCGAGGACGGCCAGATCGAGATCATCGACGAGACCCTCGGCGAGACCATCGTGCTCGGCCGGGTGGGGCCGGGCGGCGTGGTCGGCGAAGTCGGGTTCCTCGACGGACAGCCCCGCACCCACCACGTCCGCGCCGGCACCGCCTGCCGCGTGCGACGGCTCACCCGCGAGGGCCTGCTCGCCCTGGCCCAGCCCGATCCCCACCTCTTCGCGAAGGTTTCCATCGCCCTGGCCGGCCTGGTGGCTCGCCGATTCCGCAATGCGCTCGAGGAGCTGGACCCGCTGCGCGCCTTCGCGGCGTCGCTGGGAGACCCCGAGGAGGGCGCGGACCCCGTGCCCGAAGCATCGCCGGCGGACAGGAAAGGGCATTCCGTGCGCGTGGACGGCCCGGACGACGGTCCGATCCATTACGACGAGATCGAGGATCCCATCCTCGATCAGGCCCTCGACGTGCTGCGCGAGCTGGCACGCCGACCAGGCAAGGACCTCGCGGGAGTTTGAGCACACCTCTTCCCAAGGACGCCACCCTGGTCGAGCTGCGGCCGGAAACCCTGACCTTCCGCACGGGGGAGGGCCTGCTGCCCGGCACCGCGGTCGACCTCGTGCTGCGCCTGGAAGGCCAGCCCCTCGCGTTGCAGGCGCCGGTCCAGGGCTGCATGGTGGCGGAGAAGGAGCGCAGCGGGTACATCTTCCACTGCCGGCTGGACCTGACCGCGTTGCCCGGGCCGGATCTCCACATCATCGGGCTGTTCATCAGCAAGGGGCGCGGCAGCCCGGTGCTGTCCGGTCCCGTCGCGAAGTGACGCTCGCGCTCCGCGGCGCCGTGGTCGCGGTCACCGGCGCCTCCGCCGGCATCGGCCGTGAATGTGTCCTGGCCTTCGCGCGCGAGGGGTCCCGGGTGGCCGCGGCCGCGCGCCGGCTCGACCGGCTCGAGACTCTCGCAACCGAGGTGCGCGCCCTGGGCGCCGACGTGCTCGTCCTGAAGACCGACGTCGGGGACGCGGAGGAGGCGCGCCGCTTCGTCCAGGCCACGGTCGATCGGTTCGGGCGCCTCGACGTGCTCGTCAACAACGCCGGCTACGGCGTGCGCCACCTGGTCGAGGACACGCCGGCCGCGGCTTACGAGCGGCTGATGCGCGTGAACTACCTCGGTACCGTCTACGGGTGCCTGGCCGCGATTCCGGTCATGCGCCGCCAGGGCGCGGGCGTCATCATCAACGTCTCGTCGATCGTCGGGCACAGGGCGCTGCCGACCGGAGGCGCGTACGCCGCCACCAAGGCCGCCCAGATCAGCCTGACGGAAGCGCTCCGCGTCGAGCTGCGCGGCAGCGGCGTCCACGCCTGCAGCGTGCACCCCATCGGCACCCACACCGAGTTCGGGGAAGTGACGGCGCGCGAGTCGGGCGAGGAGGACGTCGCGGGGGCGGTCGGCCCTCAGCAGTCGGCGCGCGCGGTGGCGGAAGCGATCGTGGGCGCGGCGCGAAGACCGCGTCCTGAGGTCTATCCGTATCCACTCTCACGCGCGATCGTGTGGCTGGCCGCCCTCGCGCCGGGATTGTCCGACTGGCTGGCCTGGCGGGCGGCGCGAGGCGCGGGACGTCTGTAGACGGCGTTCGTAATTGACAGACCGACCTGGCCACAACGTCATATCTGCTCACCGAGGCGATCGATTTTTGTTGTCGTTGTCGTTGTTGTTGTTGCTGTTCTTCTTCCCATCCTGACCAGCCACGCCACTCCCGCCGCTTGCCCCAATAGCGCCAACATCGCAAAGGGCGCCCAACTCCCGCCCGCCGCGTCGTAAAGGAAGACCAGCGCGTTCTCGCTCTTCAGCCTGCGGTTCGGGTCGGCATCAAAGGGAGGCCCGCCGGAGATCAGGTTCGCCACCAGGGCCCAGGTGACGAGCGACTCCAGGAGGATCCCGGCCATGACGAGACCGCGGATTCGCCGCGGCCGCGCGGCCATCCGCGCGATCGCATAGGCGATGGCCACCATCACCGACGGCACCATCGCGTTCGAGGCGACGCCGTCGACCTCGCCTCCGGGGTGAGCGAGCAGCCCGCCCACGTAGCCCGCGAGCGCGAAGAGGATCGCCGTCAGGTGCGGCGTGTAGGGCATCGACGTGTCGGCCGGACGCCGCCGCCAGGTCCATATCCCCAATGCGACCAGCGCGGCCCCGAAAGACCAGACGAAAGGACCGGGCCCGGACCAGGCGTATGCGTAGCGCGGACGGCCGACCGCGAGCGCGAGCAGGATCGACGCCCCGAGGCCCAGCGTGACGAGCGGCCCTTTCAGGTGGTGGAAGCCGCGCGCGAGAGTGGCCGACGGCCGCGCGCAGGTGGCGAGCAGCGCCGCCGTCACCGAAAGGGTCAGCGCCCCGACTACGGGGTTCACCTCGAGCTGCACCAGCCGGAACAGCACGCTCGCGGCCGTGAAATGGCGGCCGCGGAGGAAGTCCACGAGCGGCACCGGGATCAGCGACGTCACGGCGTTCTCGGCCCCGCCCCGGAGGAGGCGCAGGAGCGTCGGCTGGCCGCTGCTGAGCACCGGGTTCGCCTTCAACGCGCCGACCACGCCGTAGAGATGGCTCACCCACCAGTGCCAGGGCCACACGACCGCGGCCACGATGGCCGCGGCCAGGCCCGCCTGCCGCCAGGACACGGGGGTGCGCGGCCGGAAGAGCCAATGGTCGGCGATCAGGACCGCGAGGTAGTACGCCGCGCTCTGGTGTGACATGAACGCGAGCGCGCCGCAGAGCGCGGTCATGTACAGCATCCGCGGGTCGGCGCTCGCGCGGAGCCGGATGTAGAAGTACAGGGCCAGGAGCAGCAGGTAGGCGCAGACCACCTTCATCCACGTGAAGGTCGCGTCGTGGATGAGCCAGGTGTTGAAGAACACGAAACCGGAGACGAGGAGGGCGACGCGCGCGCCGAAGAGCTCACGGACGAGGAGGAAGAGGGCGGGCAGGAACAACGAGCTCGCGAACGTGGAGGCGATCTGGTAGACCCAGAAGCGATCTCCGAAGAGGGCCAGCGCGAAGGCGGCGGCGAGGCTGAAGAGGGGCGTGCGCGAGGCGAGCGTGTAGTCGCCGAACCAGACGGTGTCGTGGCCGCCCGCGGTTCCCACGTAGGCCTGGGCGATCGAGTAGTGCTCCCACCAGTCGCCGTACCAGTTGCCGCCGGCGTAGACCGGGGTCAGACCCTGGAAGCCGACCAGAGCCAGGTAGAAGACCGCCCACAGCGCGACGAGGCGCCAGGAGATCGCCGACCAGTAGGGCCGTCGCCAAGCCGCGATCGACGTCAGGCCGGCGATCACGGCCACCATCCAGATCGCGGCGTCCACTCTGGCCGGATCCCCGCCCGTGAGGTGGGCGACGAACGCCGCCGATCCCACGAAGGCGAAGCCGAAGCCCCCGGCGACACCGGCGCGTTCCTCGGGGCTGAGGAAGGAGAGATGGGCCGCGGCCAGCGTTCCGGGAACGAGGGCCGCCACGGGTACGGCGAGGACGACCCCCGCGATCTCGGCCCAGCAGGGGGCGGTGCACAAGACCGCCGTCCTAGACGGCCAGCCCTTTGCCGTCGAACTCGGCCTGGACGGACTCCCACTCGCTCATCAGCGCGGCCACCTCGTCGAGGAGGCGCTGGCGATTGGCCACCGCCTGCTCCGCCCGCGCGCGGTCGTCGTAGAAGCCGGGCGAGGCCATGAGGTGCTCGACGTCGCGCACGCCCTGTTCCTTCTCGGCGATCCGGCGCTCCAGCTCGGCGATGCGGGCCTTGAGCTTCCGGCCCTCGCGCTCGCGCGCCTGGCGGTCGGCGGCGTTGGGCGGCCGCAGGCGGGGCGCGAGGGGATCGTAGCCGGCCTGTCCGTTGCCGCCGGGAGCCCCATGCGCGGTAGGCTTCGCGTTCTCCTTCTTCGCGACCGACGGCGGCGGCGCCGCCTTGGGCTTGTCCTTCTTGACGTGCGGCGCGTGTGCCGCCGCGGTTGGCATCGCCACCGCCAGCCCCGCCTCCTGCTGCTTCTTCCAGTAGACGAAGTCTTCGTAGCCGCCGGGGTAGACGAGGGTCCGGCCGCCGCCGACCTCGATCACCTTCGTGGCCAGCTTGTCCACGAAGTAGCGGTCGTGGGACACGAAGATCAGCGTGCCGCCGTAGTCTTCCAGCGCCTCCAGCAGCACTTCCTTGGAATCGAGGTCGAGGTGGTTGGTCGGCTCGTCCAGGATCAGGACGTTGCTGGCATTGAGCAGCATCTTGGCCAGGGCCAGCCGATTCCGCTCGCCGCCGGAGAGGACCCCCACCTTCTTGTAGATGTCGTCCCCGGAGAACAGGAACCCGCCCAGGATGGTGCGGATTCGCGGCACCATCGTGGTCGAGCTGGCCGAGGTCATCTCCTCGTACACGGTGCGCGTGGCGCCGAGCACGGCGGCCTGGTCCTGCGCGAAGTAGTCGATCACCACGTTGTGGCCGGTGAGGCGAGCGCCGCCGTCCGGATGGTCCACGCCGGCCAGCGTGCGCATCAGCGTCGACTTGCCCGCGCCATTCGGTCCGACCAGGGCCACGCGATCGCCCTTCTCGATCATGAGATCCAGGCCGTCGATCACGACGTTGTCGCCGTACGCGCGGCGCAGGCCCTTGAGCTCGATGACGACGCGGCCGGGCTTGGGCGCATCCGGGAAGTGGAAGTGGATCTTCTTGCGCTCGGGTGGGATCTCGATGACCTCGACCTTGTCGAGGGCCTTGATCCGGCTCTGGACCTGCCGGGCCTTGGTGGCCTGGTAGCGGAACTTGTTGATGAAGGCGCTGGCCTTGTCGATCTCTTCCTTCTGGCGGCGGTACGACTCGCGCAGCCGCTCCATGGCCGCGGCGTGCTCGACCACGTACTTCGAGTAGTTGCCGTGGTAGTCGGTCAGGGTCTTGAGGCCGACCTGGGTGATGCGCTTGACGGTGGCGTCGAGGAAGTAGCGGTCGTGGGAGACGAGCACCACCGATCCCGGGTAGTCGTGCAGGTATTCCTCGAGCCAGTTCCGGGCGGGGAGGTCGAGGTGGTTCGTCGGCTCGTCCATGAGCAGGAGGTTGGGCCGGGCCAGCAGCAGCTTGGCGAGCGCGATGCGCATCTGCCAGCCGCCCGAGAATTCCTCCACGCGCCGCGTCCAATCGTCCTTGTGGAAGGCCAAGCCATCCAGCACCGTGCCCACGTGCGCTTCGATGGCGTACCCGTCGCGATTGCGGAACTGGGTG
>DASTLK010000057.1:0-11060 GCA_035715025.1 Vicinamibacteria bacterium | reverse complement strand
AGGACACGAACGCGTACTGGCTCGAGGGTCCGTTCCTGCGCGTGCCGCGCCCAGGCAAGCGCGACTACCTGGGCCACGTCAGCGGGACGATCGCGCAGCTCAACCGCATGGAGCTGGTGCTCGGCGACAAGAGCCGTTCCGGCCAGCAGTGGGACATCTGGGAGGCGGTGTACTCGCCGGTGGGCGCGGACGGCTACCCGCGGCGCATCTGGGACAAGCGCACGGGCGCGATCGACCCGCAGGTGGCCGCGCACTGGCGCGAGAACTACGACCTCGGTTACATCCTTCGCCGCGATTGGGGCAAGGGGCTGGGTAGGAAGCTCGAGGGCAAGCTGTCGATCTACGTCGGCGACATGGACAACTACTACCTGAACGACGCGGTGTACCTGGTGGAGGAGTTCCTCAAGAGCACGCGCGACCCCGCTTACGGAGGTGAGGTCGCCTACGGGGACCGGGCCGAGCACTGCTGGAACGGCGACCCGACACGGCCCAACGCCATCTCACGCCTGCGCTATCACCAGATGTTCGCGCCGAAGATCGTGGAGCGCATCGAGAAGTCGGCGCCGCCGGGAGCAGATCTGAAGAGCTGGCGATATTGAGGCAAGCCGACCAGTGAGGCCAGCGCCGCTCGTTGGAGCGGCGCTGGCCGACGGGGGGTTTCAGGGGGGGAGCTGTCTCCCATCGTGGGTGACGAGAGAGTTCCCCCCCTGAGATAAAAGCTACAGCGCCGACACCTTCTTCTTCGCCTCGGGGAAGGCCAGGGGCCGCTCGATGCCCGCCCACTGCGAGTCGAGCACCTTCTGGTACGTCTTCCGGGCCTCGTCCTTCCGCCCGACCTTCTCGTAGGCCCGGCCGAGCAGGACGAGGTCGAAGGGATTCTTCGGGTCCGCCTGCAGGAGGTGCTCCAGCGCCGCGGGGTAGTCGCCGGCCTCGAGCTTCGCGTAGCCCGCGACGTAGTGATACGCCGGCCAGTACTGCCGTCCCGCCTCGCCGCCCTGGATGATCATCTTCCGCACCGTCTCGACCTCTGCCCAGGCCTCCTCGTGCTTGCCCATGCGCGCGAGCGTGCGCGCCTTGCCGTGGTGGAGCCGGCCCAGCCAGGTCTGCTTCTGGTCCTCGGGAATGCTGCTGCCGGGCACGCTCTGGTAGCCCTTCTCGTAGTCCTTCAGCGCCTCTTCCAGCCGTCCGGACTCCAGGTTGATGCGCGCCATCGCGTTCCAGACGAAGACCTCCGGGAACTGCTGATCGAGCCCGTTGGCCTTGTACTCGGCGAGATACGTCTCGAGCGACTTGAGCGCGGCGTCGGTGTTGCCCTCGTAGATGTGGCTGAACGTGATGCCGAAGCGCACCGCGAAGGGCACCGAGCCCTGGGGAAGGCTCTTCTCGACCGCTTCCAGGCTGGCGCGCGCCTTGCCGTATTGCCCCTTGAGCAGGTCGTCGTTGGCGATGAAGGCGTTGACGCGCGGACTCGGCCCCAGCTCGCGCGCCCTCTGGAACGCGACCAGCGCCTTGTCGCCGCGGCCGTCGCCGTTCTGGAGCTGGCCGAGGATCACGTAGATCAGCCGCTCGCCCGGGTAGTCCTGGCCGAGCGCTTCCAGGGGCGGGATCGCCTTGGCGAAATCCACGCCCTGGTTGAGGCGTGCCGGCGCCATGGCCTCGATGAAGCGGCGCTCGCCTTCGGAAGCGGTCTTGGCCAGCTCGCGCGACTTCTCGTACTGCTTCTCCGCTTCCGCGGGGTCGGTAAGGACGGCCGAGAGGTAGTACTGTCCGATCGCGAAGTTGGGGTCGGCGGCCACCAGCTTCTGGGCCAGGTCGACGTTGCTCGGGCCGAACTGGAAGCTCTCGATGCGGGACTGCAGCTCGCCCAGCAGCCGCTTGGCTTCGGGAGACTTCGTCGTCCACTCGAAGTGGCGCCCGGCGCGCGCTTCCGCGGCGGCGGGACTGGCACCGGCGGCGGCCGGTCCTACGGCGACGGCCGCGAGCAGACAGAGAGCGGAAACTCTGTTCATGCGTTCACCCCATTGAATCGTGGCGGAGACCCACCCCCGGACAGGCCCCTACTTGGGCGGGTCTACGTAACGGGACCGGTGGTGTTCCGTTAATGATTCCTGGGCGTACTTTTTCTAAGACAACGCTCCGGCCAGGAACAGGTGCCCGAAGTGCAGGGTCAGGACCGCGCGGCCCGCGAACTTCCCGGCCCCGGGCGAGATGTCGATGAGCATGTGCTCGGCGGTGCCGTGATCGGTGAAGAACGCGGACTCGAGCTTGATCGTCTTGGCCACGTCGGTCACCTCGGGGGGCCGGGGCGGCGCGCCCGGATAGAGCGCCATCGTCCAGTCGTTCTCCGAGTTCTTGATGACGCCGATCGTGTACTCGCCCGCGGGCACGGTGACGGCGCCCGCCTTGATCTCGCCGGACAGCTTCAACGTCGGACGCCGCGGGGTCACGAACGTCCCCACGGCGGCCTCGGTGGCGCGAATCTCGTTCGCCGGCGTCGTGTTGTAGGTGATGGTCGCGTCCACGCCCGACGGCAGCTTGGCGGTGACCGACTTGTTGAAGTGCGGATGGGCAACCGCGGCGGCCGCGGTCAGCAGCGTCAGCGTCACGGTCGCGGTCATGGCTCTCGTCATTGCATGTCCTCCAGTCCCCCCGGGCCCAGCATTGCCGGCCGCAAAACATATGATATAGGAACGATCGGAACGTCGATCCCATCGTCTAAAGCAAGAGGCCGCCGATGCCCTACACGCTGACCGTCAACGGCAAATCCGCGACCGTGGACGTGCCCGCCGACATGCCCCTGCTCTGGGTGCTGCGCGACGTGCTCGACCTCAAGGGCCCGAAGTTCGGCTGTGGTATCGCGCAGTGCGGCGCGTGCACCGTGCACCTGAATGGCGTGGCCACGCGTTCGTGCGTCCTCCCCATCGCCACCGTCGCGGGCAAGACGGTGACCACGATCGAGGGACTCTCGGCGGACGGCACGCATCCGCTGCAGAAGGCGTGGGCGGAAATGGACGTGCCGCAGTGCGGCTACTGCCAGGCCGGCCAGATCATGTCGGCGGCGGCGCTCTTGAAGACGACGCCGCGGCCCACCGATCCCGATATCGACCGCGCGATGGCGGGCAACATCTGCCGCTGCGCGACCTACGTGCGCATCCGGGCGGCCATCCATCAGGCCGCGGGCGAGCCGCCTGTCCACTCCACGCGGTCGGACGAGTAAGGAGGCGCCATGGACACCCTGCTTGTCGATCGCCGCGCCTTCCTGAAGGTGTCCCTCGTCGCGGGCGGCGGGCTGCTCCTCGCGTACGAGCTCGAAGGGCCGGCCGTCGCCCAGGCCGACGGCGTCTTCGCGCCGAACCCCTTCATCAAGATCTCGCCGGAGGGCGGCATCGTCATCGTCTCCAAGAACCCCGAGGTCGGCCAGGGCATCAAGACGTCCCTGCAACAGGTCATCGCGGAGGAGCTCGGCGTCGACTGGAAGGACGTCAAGATCGAGCAGGCGGACAGCGAGGAAGCGAAGTACGGCCCGCAGTACGCCGGCGGCAGCACGGGCACGCCGACGAACTGGGACAACCTGCGCCGCGTGGGCGCGGCCGGGCGCGTGCTGCTGGTCAAGGCGGCGGCGGAGACGTGGGGCGTGCCGGAAGCGGAGTGCGAGGCGGTCAGCGCGACCGTGCGCCACCGGCCGACGGGACGCACGCTGCGCTACACGGAGCTGGTCACGAAAGCGTCGACGCTCACGCCGCCGGAGCTCGCGACCGTTCCCCTGAAGGACCCGAAGGACTACAAGGTCATCGGCCAGGCCATCCCCGGCGTGGACAACCCGAAGATCGTGACCGGCAAGCCGCTCTTCGGCATCGACGTGAAGGTGCCGGGGATGCTGCACGCCGTCTACGAGAAGGCGCCGGTGTTCGCGGCCAAGGTCGCCAGCGCGAACCTGGAGCAGGTCAAGGCCCTGCCCGGAGTGAAGCACGCCTTCGTGGTGGAGGGCGGCGAGAAGCTCGACGGCCTCCTCCCCGGCGTGGCCATCGTGGCCGATACCTGGTGGAACGCGCAGTCCGCGCGCAAGAAGCTCGTCGTGAAGTGGGCCGACCATCCCACGGCGCAGCAGAGCAGCGAGGGCTTCGCGAAGCGCGCGGCCGAGCTCGTCTCCCAGCCGCCGACCAAGACCCTGCGCAACGACGGCGACTTCGACGCCGCGGTGGCGGGCGGGGCGAAGGTGGTGGAGGCGGCCTACTCGTATCCCTTCCTGGCCCATGCCCCGCTGGAGCCGCAGAACTGCACCGCGCACTACAAGGACGGCAAGGTGGAGTTCTGGGCCCCGACGCAGCTCCCCCAGCCCGGACGCAAGCTCGTGGCGGCAACGCTGCAGATCCCCGAGGACGCGATCACCATCCACATGACGCGCATCGGCGGCGGCTTCGGGCGGCGGCTCCGCAACGACTTCATGGCGGAGGCGGCCGCCATCTCGAAGCAAGCGGGCGGGGTGCCCGTGAAGCTGGTGTGGACGCGCGAAGACGACATGCACCACGACTTCTACCGGCCGGCCGGCTTCCACTTCCTGAAGGCGGCGGTGGCCCCCTCCGGAAAGATCGTGGCCTGGAAGAACCGCTTCGTCACGTTCGGCGACGGCGAGACGTTCGCCAGCGGCGCCGGCCTCAACGACACCGAGTTCCCGGCCCGCTTCGTCCCGAACCTGCGCCTCGAGACGAACATCATGCCGTTCGGAATTCCCACCGGTCCCCTGCGCGCGCCGGGCAGCAACGGCCTCGCCTTCGTCTTCCAGTCCTTCCTCGACGAGATCGCGGTGGCGGCGGGCAAGGACCCGGTGCAGCTGCGTCTCGACCTCCTGGGCGAGCCGCGCATCGTCACCAATCCGGACGGCAAGGCGCCGTACGACGCCGGCCGCATGCGCGGGGTCGTGGAGCTGGTGGCCGAGAAGTCGGGCTGGGGCCGCAAGCTGCCCAAGGGCACCGGCCTCGGCATCGCCTTCCACTACAGCCACGCCGGCTACTTCGCCGAGGTGGCGGAGGTCGGCGTCGACACCACGGGCAAGGTGAAGGTGAGCAAGTTCTGGGTGGCGGGCGACGTGGGCCGTCCCATCATCAATCCCAGCGGCGCCATCAACCAGATCCAGGGCTCGGTCCTCGACGGGGTGAGCGAGGCCCTGCACCAGGAGATCACGATCGAGGGCGGGCACGCGAAGCAGGGCAACTTCAACGACTACCCGCTTCTGCGCATGCCCGAGTCCTTTCCGGTGGAGGTCCACTTCAAGGACAGCGACCACCCCCCCACCGGCCTCGGCGAGCCCGGGCTGCCGCCGGCCATCCCGGCCCTGTGCAACGCCATCTTCGCGGCCACGGGCAAGCGCGTCCGCACGCTCCCGCTGACCCGGACGGACCTGCGCCCGGCGTAGCTTCCCCAGGGGAGAGGGCGCGCGCCATGTCCGGGTCGCCGTCACCGCGCGTCGCCCTCGGGCTTGTCCTCCTGCTCGCGGGCGGCGCCGCCCTCGAGGCCTATCAGGGCATGGGATCCCGCCGTCCGGCCCGTCGCATCAAGCGGATCGAAACCAGCCTTCCCCCCATCACCGTCGACTTTCGCGACGTCGCCGCGGAGGCCGGCCTCACCGCGCCGAACGTCTCCGGGGGCGAAGGCGCGAAGAAGTACATCCTCGAGACCACGGGCAGCGGCGTCGCCGTCCTCGACTTCGACGGTGACGGATGGATGGACCTGTTCCTCGCCAACGGGACCACGCTCGAGGGTGACGGGGCGGGCGCGCACGCGACCGGGCACCTGTATCGCAACCTCGGCCGCTTGAAGTTCCAGGACGTCACGGAAGCGGCGGGGCTCGCGCGCACGGGATGGGGCCAGGGCGTCTGCTCCGCCGACTACGACAACGACGGCGATGCCGATCTCTTCGTCACCTATTACGGCCGGAGCGTGCTGTATCGCAACGAGGGGAACGGCCGGTTCGTCGACGCGACGGAGGCGGCGGGCCTGCGCTCCGCCGATCCGCGCTGGGATACCGGCTGCTCCTGGTTCGATTACGACCTCGACGGCAGGCTCGACCTCATCGTGACGAGCTACCTCGAGTTCGATCGCGCCAAGGTGCCGGAGCCGGGCTCCGGCGGCTATTGCCTGTGGAAGGGCATTCCCGTGATGTGCGGTCCGCGCGGCCTGCCTTTCTCGCGCAACCAGCTCTTCCATAACGACGGGGGCGGGCGGTTCACGAACGTGTCCGTGCCCAGCGGGATCGCCGGGGCCAAGTCGTGCTACGGCTTCACCGCCGTCGCCTCCGACTTCGACGAGGACGGCTACCCGGACGTGTACGTCGCCTGCGACTCCACCCCGAGCCTGCTGTACCACAACAAGCGCGACGGCACCTTCGAGGAGATCGGCCTCCTGGCCGGAGTGGCGCTGAACCAGGACGGCCAGGAGCAGGGCGGGATGGGGGTGGCGGTCGCCGACTACGACGAAGACGGGCACGTGGACATCGTGAAGACGAACTTCAGCGACGACGTGCCGAACGTGTACCACAACAACGGCGACGGTACCTTCGAGGACCGCGTGTTCGAGTCGGGCCTGGGCGGGTACATGGACTACGTGGGCTGGGGCGTGCACCTCCTCGACGTGGACCACGACGGCCGCAAGGACCTGCTGATGATCAACGGCCACGTCTATCCCGAAGTCGAGAAGACGCCCGGCCTGTGGTTCCACCAGCCGCGGCTCTTCTACTGGAACGTGGGCGGCGGGAAGTTCAAGGACCTCTCGGCCGCGGCCGGGCCCGCCATCGGTGAGGCGCGGTCGTCGCGCGGATCGGCCGCCGCCGACCTCGACAACGACGGCTCCCTCGAGGTCGTGGTCGGCAACCTGGGCGCGCCGCCGAGCCTGCTCAAGAACTTCGGCCCGCGCAAGAACTGGCTGCTCGTGCGGCTGCGCGGCGTGAAGTGCAACCGCGACGCCGTGGGCGCGCGCGTGACGGTCTCGGTCGGCGGGCGGCGCGTCTCCGGCGAAGCCCAGACGGGCTCGAGCTACGTCTCCCAGAACGACCCCCGCCTGCACTTCGGACTCGCCGACGACGCGCGCTACGACCGCATCGAGGTGGCGTGGCCGGGCGGCGATCGTGAGGTGTTTCCCGGCGGCCCCGCCAACCGGATCGTCGCCCTGGAACAGGGTGCCGGCACGCCCGCTCCTGCCGCCGGACGTCCGGCTCCGCCGCGCCCATGACCGTCCGGGCCGTGCTGGTGGCGAGCGGGGCCGTCCTCGCCGCGGCCGCCGCGGCCGGGGCGCAGATGGCGACCGCGGACCGCGTGCAGGGCCCGGGCTTCTGGCCGACCCAGGCCACGGCGCCACGCCCGGACTTTCTCGGCCCCGCCGCCTGCGCACGTTGCCACGCGTCGCACGCGCGGTCGCAGCTCGGCACGTCCATGGCGCACACGGCCATGCGGGCGGCGGAGGCGCCCACGCTGCGCGACCATCCCGCGCTGCGCTTCCGCTCCCAGACACACACCTACGCGATCGAGACCAGCGGCGGGCAGAGCCTCTACTCCGTGACCGCCTCCGACGGGTCGTCGTCGTCCGCTCCGCTCGTCTGGGCCTTCGGTGCGGGCAAGGTGGGCCAGACGTACCTCTTCGAGCGGGGCGGCGTCTTCCAGGAAGCGCGGCTCAGCTACTTCTCGGAGCACGGCGGCGACTTCACGCCCGCGCGCGCGATCAAGGCGCCGAAGGACCTGGCCGAAGCGATGGCGCGGCCCATTCCCGACGCGGAGGCGCGCCGCTGCTTCGCCTGTCACAACACGGCTTCGACCGCGGCCGGGGTGTTCGACCCGAAGGCGATGATCGCCGGCATCACCTGCGAGGCCTGCCATGGACCCGGCCGCAAGCACGTCGAGGCCCTGGAGCAGAAGAAGCTGGGGCCCGCCTTGGACGCGATCCTGAACCCGGCCAAGCTGGATCCGGCCGCCTCCGTCGATTTCTGCGGCGCCTGCCACGCGACGTTCTGGGACGTGAAGCTCGCGGGCGAGGAGGGTATCGCCGCGCTGCGCTCGCAGCCCAACCGCCTGCAATCGAGCAAGTGCTGGGGCGCGGGCGATGCGCGGATCACCTGCGTGTCCTGCCACGATCCGCACGTGCCCCTGGTCCGCGAGGCCGCGGCCTACGACGCGCGCTGTCTGAGCTGCCACCTAAAAACGGCGGCTTCACCCGGGATCGCGGCGACCCCGGCCAAGGATCACCTCGGACGCGCGTGCCCGGTCGCACGCGAGAACTGCGTGCGCTGCCACATGCCCAAGTACGAAGCGCCCGGCATGCACCACGAGTTCACGGACCACCGGATACGGATCGTGGCCGCGCGGCACTGAGCGCTCAGCGCAGGGCGGCGGGCAGGGTCGCGTCCAGCCTCCGCGCGTGGGCCAGCTCGCGCGCCGCGCCCGCGACGTCGCCCGACGCCTTGAGCGCCACCGCGAGGTCGTAGCGCGTCCGCGCATCGCCGGGCTCCCAGGCCAACGCCGCCTGCCCCTCGACCACCGCCGTGGCCCAGTCACGCGAAGAGGCGGCCATGCGCGCGAGCTCGCGGTGCGCGGCGACCAGGCTGGGCTGGAGCTCGACCGCGCGATGGAGCTGGTCCACCGCCCCCACCACGTCGCCACGCGCGGCCAGAAGCCGTGCCCACTCGTAGCGGGCGGCCGCGTGGCTCGGATCCAGCTTCACCGCGGCCAGCAGCGCGTCCTCCGCGGGCCCCGCCTCCGTGGAAGCGTTCGGCGCCGGCCGCAGGGCCAGCCCGAGCTGGTACTGCGCCTCCGCGAAGTCCGGGGAGGCGGAGACGGCCTCGCGCAGGCTGGCGACGGCCGCGCCCTTCTCGCCCTTGTCGAGCTGCTTGGATGCCATCTCGACCAGGAGCATCGCCCGTGACCGCGCCGTCTCCTGTCGCTTGAGCTCCTGGGCGTCGGACAGCGCCGCGCGCGCCTCCTCGCCGCGTCCCGCCCTGGCCAGCGCCTGGGCCAGGTTGACGTACGCCTCGGTGAGGCGCGGTTCGAGCCCGGCCGCCAGCCGGAACTCTTCGATGGCCCCGCTGGTGTCGTCGAGCTTGGAAAGAACGCTTCCGAGCACGTTGTGGGCCTGGGCATCGCGCGGCCGCTCGGCCACCGACGCGCGCAGCTCCGCCGCCGCTGCCGGCAGGTCTCCCTTTTCGCGCAGGATGAGGCCCAGGGCGCGCCGCGCGTCGGCGTGCCTGGGATCGCCGGCGATGGCGGCCCGGAGCTCGGTCTCCGCACCGTCGAGGTCGCCCTGCAGTCGCAGGGCGAGGCCGAGGTCGTAGGCGTAGGCCGGGTCGTGGTCGGCCAGGGCCGCCGCCTTGCGCAGCTCCGCGACGGCTTCATCCAGGCGCTGCCGCTCCGCCAGGAGCTGTCCGAGGGCCAGCCGCGGCTTGGGCCGCGTCGGATCCAGCTCGACCGCCTTCCGGAGCTCGCGCTCCGCGTCCTCCAGGTCGGCGGGCTGGCGCAGAGCCCGCGCCGCGCGGTAGCGGTTCCAGAGATGGATCCCGAGGTCGTACCGCGCGTCGGCGAGGAGGGGCGCACGCACCGTGACCTCGCGCAGGAGCCGGATCGTCCCGTCCCGGTCCCCCCGCTTCGCCGAGACCACGCTCAAGCCATAGCGCGCATCCACGGAATCGGGATCGAGCCGCAAGGCGGCCTCGTAGGCGGCCACGGACTCCTGGCCACGCCCGAGGCGATCCAGGATCACGCCGAGGTGGAAGTAGGCCTCCCCGCGCCGCGGATCGAGCCGCACCGCTTCGCGGAAGGCGGCCTCGGCGGCGGCCACCTGGCCCGACTCGCCGAGGGCCACGCCCAGGGAATCCTGCGCGACGGCATCGGCGGGATCGGCCGCGACCGCGGCCTGCAGCTCCGGCAGCGCCGCCGCCACGTCGCCCTTCTGCAAGAGGGCGATGCCGCGATCGCGGTGCGTCGGCACCGGCGCCTGGGCAAGGGCAAGACAGAGGAGAAGGGCGAGCACTACTGCTCCGCGGCCGGCTTGCGCGGCGGCGTCGTGCCTTCCCTCACGATCCGCACGACCGTGCGCCGGAGCTCGCCGTCCGGGTCGTCGCCGCGCTCCTTGGCGTTGAGGGTGCTGACGCGCGACAGCAGGGCCTGCGCGCGCGCGGTGTCGCCCTTCTTGCGGTAGGCCTGCGAGAGCGCGTACAGCGCGGGGGTGCTGGCCGGATCCAGCGTCGAGGCCTTTTCGAGCTCCACGATGGCGGGGTCCACCTCGTCCCGCTTCAGGAGAAGGCGCCCGAGCTCCGCGTGCGCGGGCGCGAAGGAAGGGTTGGCGCGGATCGAAGCGCGCAGGGCACGGACGGCTTCCGCGGCCGCGGGCGATGCCGCCTCCACGCCCGAGCGCAGCAGGGCGACCGCGAAGATGTACGGGACCACGTGATCCTTGCGGCGGGGCAGCTCGGCCCGCAGCACCTCGACCGCCTTCTCCGTCTGGCCGCCCTGGATCCAGACCATGCCCAGCGCCGCGTACGGGACCGGCTGCTCGGGGGCGAGGCGGCGCGCGTTCTCGAACTCCTTCTCCGCGTCGCTCATCAGGCCCTTCATGGCGAGGAGGACGCCCCGCTGGAGATAGAGGACCCAGGAATCAGGCCGCTCGCGCAGGCCGATGTCCACGATCTCGAGCCCAAGGTCGAAGTTGTCGTGCTCGACGCAGATGGTGGCGAGGTCGACGTAGTTCTCGGACGCCCTCGGCTCCAGCCGCGTGGCCTGGCGCAGCGCGTCGTAGGCCTCGTCGATGCGGCCTGCGCCCACGAGGGCGCGCGCGGCCAGGCTGTACAGCTCGGCCGGGTCCTTGCCTTCGGTGATCAGCTCCCGGACCACGCGGATGGCGCCCTCGTTGTCGCCGGCCTCGACGAGCATGAGGGCCTCGTTGAACCCGGCCGCGTAGGGATCCTTGTAGCCCTTGCGCGCGGACCCGAAGAAGCGGGCCGCCTCTCCGCGCGCGCCCGCCTGGCCGAGGGCCACACCCGCGTCGAACCGGCCCGCGGCCTCCGCGGCGGGGATGCGGTCGAG
>DASTLK010000056.1:0-6607 GCA_035715025.1 Vicinamibacteria bacterium | reverse complement strand
GATGGAGCCGCCGAACTGGTCGCGCTTGGTCTGCGGCAGCACACGGCCCGTGAGCGGATTGACGGTGTCCGGCTCCGAGAACGGGTTGCGGGCGCGGAACTTGTCCCTTTGCAGGAACTCGAAGGCGCTGCCGTGGAAGTCGTTCGTCCCCGACTTGGTCTGCACGGACACCACGCCGGCAATGGCCTGCCCGAACTCCGCGTCGTAGTTCTGGGAGGTGATCTTGGTTTCGCCGATCGCTTCCAGGTTCGGGTTGATGACGATGATGCCGAGAATCGGGTCACGGTTCTCGGTGCCGTCGAGCTGATAGCCCGTTCCCGCGAAGGTCTGGCCGTTGACCTGGGTCTGCGCCGATCCCTGCGGGTTTTCGCTGGCGGCGTGGCCCCACGACTGCTGCTGGGTCCCTGGGGTGAGAAGGATGAACTTGGTGAAGTTCCGGTCGATCACGGGGAGGTCCGTGATCTCACGCGCCTCGAACACCGTGGCCACGTCCGCGCGGTCGGTCTTGAGGAGCTGGCCCTGGGTCGCCGTGACCTCGACCGCCTCCGTCATCTGGCCGACGTCGAGCTTCAGGTCGACCTTGGTCTGGGTGTCGACGTTGACCTTGACCGAGGAGACCACGGCGGGCCGGAAGCCGCTGAGCTCGGCCTTCACCGCGTAGGTGCCCGGGAGCAGCCGGTCCTTCGTGTAGATTCCCGACGCGTTGGTGACGACCGTGTCGGTGGTCTTGCGGTCGACGCTCGTGATCGTCACGTTCACGCCCGGCAGAGCGGCGCCCGTGGAGTCCTCGATGGTCCCCGCGATGCTGCCATAGACGGCCTGGGCGCGTGCCGGCGTGGGCAGGGCCAGAGCGGCCACCGCCACGGCGACGAGAGCGAGCAGGAGCCGCTTCGAAACGATCCGAAGGCTCATGAAGTCCCTCCTTCTATGTGATGGGACACGACGTGGGCACGAATGCGCGAGGAAACAGGTCGGCGACGGCGAAGGGAGAAAGTCCGTGTGAACGGGTGAGCAACCATGCAGAGTCGGGAAAGAGGACGGGATCGTACGCGGCCTGAAAGCGCTCGTCAAGCGTCATGAAGACTTCCTAGGCATGGGAAATACGCGCCGCATCAAGCAATTTCCACGCTTTGTCGGCTTCGGCCATCCGTTCGCGCGGCTTGACCGCTCCGTGCGCGCCGTCCTAACCTGCCCGCTCCGAGGAGGTGACGGTGAAGAAGACCGGGGCCGCGAGCGCGATATTGACCGTGGCCCTGGCGGCCTTCCCGCCCCTCGACGCCGTCGCCGCCACCGCGCCCCCGGCCAGCGCCGTGCCCCGTTTCGACTTGACGAAGAGCGGGCTCGAGCTGGCGCGCCACACGGAGTCGGGGAAGTTCTTCGACGTGATCGGACGCCGCGCGGCCGTCTTCGGATATGAGAACCGCGCGCTCGAGGCGTGGGCATATCCGCTCAAGCTGATCGACGACTTCAAACTGTCATTTCAGTTACAGGGATACCCCCTCGAGATCGACGGGGCGCAGATCGCGACCGGAATCGCGGTCCGGCCCGAGGCCACGACCTTCACCTACTCGCACGCGGGCTTCACGGTCCGCCAGACGATCTTCGCGCCCCTCGACGAGCCGGGCGTGGTGATGCTCCTCGACGTCGACAGCGTGCTGCCGCTGACGGTGATCGGATCGTTCCGGCCACGGCTGAAGCTGATGTGGCCGGCGGGGGTGATGACCAACAACGTCGGTTGGGACGAGAAGGAGCAGGTCTACAGCCTGACCGAGGAGAGCAAGCGCTTCGCGGCGATGATCGGCACGCCGGGGGCGCGCGACGTCTCGCTCATGCCCTACCAGGAGGAACCGCGCGACGTCCCCGTCCGCTTCGTCGTCGACGTGCCGCCCGACACGACGCGCTCGCACTTCGTTCCCATCGTGATCGCCGGAAGCGTGGAAGGGCGCGACAAGGCCAAGGAGACCTACGACCGACTGCTCGGCCGCGCGCGTCCCCTGTACGAATCGAACGTCGCCTACTACCGCGCGCTCCAGGAGCGCACGCTCTCCGTGGAGAGTCCGGACGAGCGACTCGACACCGCGCTCGCGTGGGCGAAGGTCGGCGTGGACAAGGGGCTGGCCACCAACCCGATGCTGGGCACCGGCCTCGTGGCCGGGTTCCGCACGTCCGGCGAGAGCGAGCGGCCCGGCTTCGCCTGGATGTTCGGGCGCGACGCGCTCTGGTCGTCCCTGGCCATCCACTCCTACGGCGACTTCCCCGCCGCGCGCACCGCGCTCGAGTTCCTCCGCAAGCTGCAGAGGGACGATGGAAAGATCCCGCACGAGATCTCGCAGAGCGCGACGCTCGTGCCGTGGTTCAAGGACTACGAGTACCCGTGGGCTTCCGCGGACGCGACCCCGCTGTACGTCGTGCTTCAGGCCGACCACTTCCGGCACACGGGCGACCGCGATCTCCTGCGTGCGAGCTGGGATTCGATCGTGAAGGCCTGGGGCTTCTCCGCGGCCACGGATACCGACGGGAATGGCCTCATCGAGAACGACAAGTTCGGCCACGGCTGGACGGAAGGCAGCCCGCCCTATCCTCCCCACGAAGAGATCTACATGCAGGGGATCTGGATCGAGGCCTGCCGCGGCCTCGCCGAGATGGCCGAGGCCATGGGCGATGCCGCGCTGGCCGAGAAGGCGCGCGCCGCATCCGCTCGCACCCAGGCCGCGGTGGAAAAGACGTATTGGCTCGGCGACCGCGGGTTCTACGCCTTCGCCACCGCTCTCGCCAAGCCGGAGAAGGAGTACAAGGCGGGGGCGGGTCCGCGCCGGGCCGAGCGCCAGGCGCGCATCGACGCCCTGCGCGGCCACACCATCGTCGACGAGGACACCGTCCTGCCCGCGGTCCCGCTCTGGTGGCGCACGCTCGATCCCGCGCACGCGGACGCCGAGATCGACCACCTGGGGTCCGCGGGCCTGGCCGCCGACTGGGGCCAGCGCCTGATCTCGGAGAAGAGCGAGCTCTACGATCCGCTTTCGTATCACTACGGTTCGGTGTGGCCGCTCTTCACGGGCTGGGCCTCGGTGGGCGCGTACCAGTACGGCCGGCCGCACGTGGGATACCAGGCCCTCATGACCAACGCGCTGCTCACGTTCCCCTGGGCCCTCGGCTACGTGACGGAGCTGCTCTCCGGAGAGTTCCACGCGCCCTTCGGACGCTCCTCGCACCACCAGGTCTGGTCGGAGGCGATGGTGGTCTCGCCCCTGGTACGCGGCCTGCTCGGCATCGAGATCGGCGACGCGGGCCGCCACCTGCGCTTCGCGCCGCAGCTGCCGGCGGACTGGGACCGCCTGACCGTGCGCCGGGTCGCGGCCGCCGCCTCGCGCGTGGACCTCGCGCTCGAGCGCGCCGCCGGCCGCCTGACGATCACGGAGACGGTCACCGCCGGTCCGGCGCCCGCCTTGAGCCTCGCGCCCGCGTTCCCCCTCGACGCGCGGATCCGTTCCGTCACCGTCGACGGCCGCGCGGCGCGCTTCCGAGCGCAGACCGAAGGCGACGTGCAGCGTATCGAGGTGGCCGTGCCCGCGGGCGCAGCTGCTCCCCGCCGGATCGTTTTCGCCTACGACGAGGGCACCGACGTCTTCACGCGCATCTCCGTGCCCGATGCGGGCAGCGCGAGCGAGGGCCTGCGCGTCCTGCGGTCGCGCGTGGAAGGCGGGGCACTGCGCCTGGTGGTGGAAGGCCGGGCCGGCCGTTCGTATCGGATCGGCGTCCGTTCGCCGCGGCGCCTGGCCGACGCGCCCGGCGTCACCGTGACCCCGACCGTGCGGGGCGCGGACCTCCTCGTGTCGTTCGAGGGCGCGGGGGCGCAGTACGTTCGAAGGTCGATCGTACTGCCGTTACGAAACTGACAGGCCGACCAAGTCACAACCTCTATATGTAAACGTGTCGATCATCTGACGCCCGTACCCTCCTTGATCGTCACGACCTTGCCTCCCTCGACGTTCTTGATGACGTCGACCGCTCCGCTCGGCCAGCGCACTTCGACGCGGTCCGCGCGGCTTGCACGTCCCAGACCGAAATGCGCGCGCAGATCGTCGTGGGAGTAGTAGCTGGACTGACTCAGGACGGCCCGCGCCTGCGTTCGTCCCTCCGCTTCCACCACCACCGTCGCTCCCAGCCCCGCGCGGTTCGAACGAGTGCCCTCCAGCCGGACCTCCAGCCATCCGTTGCGGCCGGCGTAGTCGTTCCGGAGCAGCGAGGGCGGCTCGTTCATGTTCATGACGAGCACGTCCACGTCGCCGTCGTTGTCGACGTCGCCGAAGGCGGCGCCGCGGCTCGAGTGCGCCTGCAGCGGACCCGGCCCGCTGCTCGAGGTGACCTCCTCGAAGGACCCGCCGCGGTTGCGGAAGACGACGCGGGGCCCACGATGCGGGTATTGCGGGAGCTGGAGCTCGATCTCCGGATAGACGTTCCCGGTGACGTAGACGATGTCGGGCCGGCCGTCGTTGTCGAGGTCGGGCATCCCGCTGCCCCATTCCACGTAGCGGTTCTGCACGGCGAGGCCGGCGGCGGTGGCAGCGTCCTCGAAGTGCCCGCGGCCGAGGTTGCGGTACAGCGCCGGGATGTCGTCGGCGAAATGGGTCTTGAGGAGATCGAGGCGCCCGTCCAGGTCGTAGTCGCCGAGGGCCAGGCCCATCCCGGCCTGGACGTTGCCCATCTCGCCGTAGGCCACGCCGCTCTCGACCGCGACGTCGCTGAACGTCCCGTCGTGGTTGTTGCGATAGAGGATGGAGGCGGTGGTGTCGCAGGCCACGTAGATGTCCAGCCAGCCGTCGCCGTCGAAGTCGGCGGCAGTGGAGGTCATCGCGTAGCGTCCCGTCACCTTCGACACGCCCGACGACTCGGAGACGTCGCGGAAGCGGCCCCCGCCTTCGTTGTGGAAGAGGAGGTTCGTATCGGTGGGTAGACCCTTGGGCCCGCAGTTGACGGGGATTCCCTTCCAGAGACAGGTGGCGCCGGTGCCGGGCTCGGACGCGGTGGCGAGATCGAACTTCAGGTAGTTGGCCACGAAGAGGTCGACTTTGCCGTCGCGGTCGTAGTCCACGAACGTGCAGCCGGAGCCCCAGCGCGTGCCCGTGGCGGGAAGGCCGGCCGCGGCCGTGACGTCCTCGAACCGGCCCTGGCGATTGTGGTAGAGCACGTTCGTCCCGTAGGCGGTGACGAACAGGTCCAGCCACCCGTCGTTGTCGTAGTCGGCCACGCACACGGAGGACGACCACGCGGTGCGGCGCAGGCCCGCGCGGTCGGTCACGTCCTCGAACGTCCCGTCGCGCTTGTTGCGGTACAGGCGATTGGTGGGCGCCTGGCCGGGCGGCCAGGCCGCGTCCGTCCGTCCCCCGTCCGCGAGACGCGTGCCGCCCAGTACGAGCGCATCGAGCCACCCGTCGTTGTCGTAGTCGAGGAGGGCCACGCCCGCTCCGTTGGTCTCGATGATGAAGCGCTTCCGGTCCACCCCGCCGTAGAGGGACGGCGCCGTGAGGCCCGCGCGTGCCGCCACGTCGACGAGGGAGACGGGCCAGGCGGAAAGATCGGGACGGGCGGCGGGGGGCGGCGCCGCGCGCGCCCCCGCGAGCGCGCACAGCAGCCCGAGCGCTCCGATGGCCGGAAGCACGGCGGCGCCCTTCACCGGTCGGTCGTGGCCTGGAGCCGCTGCGCGATGTCGAACTCCTTCTTCGCGTCCTCGACCCGGCCGAGCTGCTGTAGGACCTGCGCGAGCAGGTAGTGCGCGGTCTTGTTGTTCGGGTCGTAGCCGATGGCCCGCCGCAGCATGCCCTCGGCCGCGCCACGGTCGCCCTTCGCCTGGTAGGCCTTGCCCATCAGGATGTACGGCCCGCTGAAGTACGGGTTGAGCCACACCGAGCGCTGGAGGGCGGCGATCGCCTTGTCCCACTGGAGCTGGCGCGTGTAGGCGTCGCCCATCCGGTAGAAGGCCATGGAGCTGCCGGGGCTCGTCTCGAGCTCCTTGTTGAAGAGCGCGAGGGCCTCGTCGAGCCGGCCGCGGAACAGGGCGGCCTGGCCCAGCAGCAGGTTCGCCTGCGGCAGGCGCGGATCCTTCTTCAAGGCGGCGGTCAGCTCCGCCTGGGCCATGTCCTCCATCTCCGCCCGCACCATCATCTGCGCGGCGAGAAGGTGCGCGGCCGCGGAGTCCGCGGGGACATGGAAGGCGCGGGCCCAGGTCTCGCGGGCGCGGTCGGGTTGGCGGGTCTGGATGTAGGCCATGCCCAGGATGTAGGCCAGGTCCGAGTTCCCGGGCGCGAAGGCGCGGGTCTGCTCGAGGAACGGAATCGCCTCCCCCAGGTGGCCGGCCAGGTAGTGCGAGAGACCCAGCACCTGGATGGCTTCGCGCCGCTCGGGCGAATCGGGGGGAAGCGCGGGCAGGACGGCCGCCAGATCCTCGATGGCGGGCAGGGGGTCGTTCGCGTGGTAGCGCGCGACACCCCTGAGCACGCGCACGCGTGGATCGGCGGCGGGCGCGCCGGCCAGGAGCTGGACCGCGGCCGAGGGCGAACCCTGGTCGATGAGCTGGCGCGCGCGGGCCAGCATGGCCGGGACCTCGTCG
>DASTLK010000055.1:0-4239 GCA_035715025.1 Vicinamibacteria bacterium | reverse complement strand
CCGGGCTCGGTCGAGGACGAGGCGGAAGACGCTGCCCTTGACCCTTCCCCGGATCGTCCCCCGCAGATGCTCGGTGCTCGCAGCCCGCCCCGGCCGCGCGCCATCCGACGTGGGCGAGAGACCGAGACGCAGGTAGTGCTTGACGAGGCCGACCAGCCGGGGCGGGTCCTGCTCGAAGGTGATGGTCTCGAGCTTGAGCTCCCCGACGCTCCGGTCGCCGAACTCATCCAGATGGCGCTGGAAGGCATCGCGCAATGCCTGCCGGCGCGGGTCCGTGCGGACGGCCGTCCAGATCGCACCGTCGTCATCCGTCTCGAAGAGCGCGAGGGCGGAGGGATCGCCCCGCACGGCCTCGGTGAGGGACAGCAACGAGCGGACGGGGGCGACGCTCTCGACACCCTCGTGGCCGGACAGCAGCGCGTTGACCAGGCCGGCGTCGTGGCCGGGGGCCCAGCGCTGGAGGAGCCGGGCCAGCGCATCGTGATACTTGAGAACGCAGAAGTCGTTCTGGATCGTGAGGAACCAGAACGCCCCCGCCATCTCCTCGAGGAATCGAAACGTGGCCAGCACGTCGGTGGCCGTCGTCTCCTTCCCGGCGTCCAGGAACCGGGCGCGCAGGGCGTCGAAGCGCGCGAAGAACCGCCGGCGCAGCGACTTCACCCGGAAGAGGATGGCGATGGAGGTGAGGAGGGCGCCCGCCCGCGTCCACCGCGCGCCACGCGAGGGCGGGGACGCACCGCGCCCGGCCACGCCCATGAGGCGGTCCCAGGACTCCCGGTAACGGTCGGACCCGGGCAGATACGAGAACATCTCGTACCACGAGTGCAGGTTGTAGTAGACCCGGCCGTCGAGGAGCCCGATCAAGCTCGCGAACACGTCTCTCGAGGGACGCGCCCCACCGAGAGCGAGGAAGCGGGCCGCGGCGTCGGAGAACGTCCGCTCGTAGCTGCGCCGCGCGAAGCTGAACGTGAGCGGAAGGGTGAGGCCGGGGTAGCTCTCGACCACGTTCGCGTTGTCCCAGATCCGGACCGGCTCTCTCGTCGAACGGGCCCCGCCCACGATCGGCCGCGCCTGGAGCACGAATAGCCGGCCCGCCCCCTCCAGCGCCCACTCGACGTCCTGCGGTCCGCCCAGCGCCTGCTCCACCTCCCGGCCCACGTCACGCAGCCGTCGCACCTCCGACGCGCGGAGCGCGGGTCGGCCGCGCCAGCGCCGTGGAACCGTCTCCTCGCGTGTCCCGCCTCCGCAGCCGTCGGCCAGGACGATCCGCGAGCGCTTCGTCCGCACCTCGCTCGACAGGGCCGCGCCCTCCCAGCCGATGCGGAACGTGTCCGTCTCCACCGCGTCGGAGACGACACCTTGGCCGAGGCCCAGGCCCGCCGATATGACGACTCGTCTCGCCCCATCCGCGGGATCGCGCGTGAAAAGCACGCCCGCGCACCGGGGCTGCACCATCTCCTGCACGATCACGGCCGTGGCCTCATCCTCGGGGCGCAGCCCCTTGCGACGACGGTAGGAGACTGCCCGGGCCGAGAGGGCCGATGCCCACACGCGCTCGATCGCGGCCGCGACTTCCGTGCGGGGCACGTTGAGGACGGACTCGAGCACCCCGGCGAACGAGTGCTCGCGCGAGTCCTCAGCGACGGCCGAGGAGCGGACGGCGAACAGCCGGCCCTCCGGGAGCGCGGCTCCGAGCTCCAGGAGCAGGTCCGGCGAGACTCGAGTCGCGGCAAGCGGCGCGCGAGGCACGATCCAGAAACGGGGAACGAGAAAGCCCTTCTCCCTCAGGCGAAGCAGGTTCCAGGCCTTGCCTCCGACTTCGCTCGAGCACGTGGCGGAAGGCGCGATGGCGTCGGAGAGCAGCATGCGGCATCCCCTCAAGAGAAGAGGCCTCCGAGGAGAACGGCGAGGAAGAACAGCTCCGCGAAGGGACGCAGTCGGGACGTTCTCGCGTCGGGCCGGAGGAGGAATCGCACGTGCGCGGCCTGCGCGATCGCCCATCCCAAGCCGGCGCAGGCCAGCCACGCGGGGTGGAGGCCATGCACGTGGCCGAGGCGCAGGCCCAGGCCGAGGGCGAGGGTCTGGGCGGCGGCCACGAGGAGGACCGCGCCCGCCGGCCCGAAGAGGCGCGAGTACGTGACGTAGGCGTCCTCTTCCCCGGGGGAGCGGATCTTGCGCGCGATCTCCCAGGCGAACACCGGCGCCCAATAGATGACGATGACGGGCAGAAGCGCGCCGCCGTCGAGGTCCGCCAACCCGCGTCCCCGCGCCTCGGCCGCGATCACCACGAGGTGAAGGAGCAGCACCGGGATCACGGGGTTGTGGGTGGCGAGGGTCAGGAGGAGGCGCGGGCGCATGACCTCGGGCAGGAAGAACCAGCGCCGCATGAGCGTCGCGTACCCGAGCACGCCCAGCGCCGTCCAGAGCGCAAGCCCCTGACCGAGGTGGGCGGCCACGAACACTGCGCTGACGAGGGCCAAGGCCAGGCGGAGGTCCGACTCGAGCACGCGCCCCGAAGGCAACGGCCTCCAGGCGAAGAGCCGCCGATCCACCTCGGCGTCCTTCAGCTCGTCCATCAGGCGCAGCACCAGCATGGTGGCGAACACGCTTCCCGAACCGAGGACGAGCTCGCGGAGGGTGGGAGCGAGCGGCCACTGATGGACCCGGGCCAGCACCCTCGCGAAGCTGGCGTAGAGCAGGACGGCCATGAGCAGACGGAGGGGCACGGGGAACATCTCGCCGAGGTAGACGCGCATCCGCCGTGCGAAGCCCGGCTGATAGCGCCCGACGAGGGTCTCGAGACGAGGGACCGGGCGCGCGGCGTCGCTGGCGTCAGGCATGGGAGCGCTCGAGAAGAAGGAAGGCGGTCACGGGCACGAGGAAGTTGTCGCTGCCGGCGGGAGAAAGGAGCTCGACTGCGGTCAGGAGAGCGGCGATCGGGATCGCGCGGACGATCGACTCCGCGGCATGAAGAGGCGTGGCCAGGCTGAGCGCGACGAACAGGCATTCGGACGCCACCAGGAAGAAGGCGAGCGAGCCTTCGAGCGTCTTCGCTCCATCGCCCAGACGCAGCCGGTGCGTGCCGCCGGCGCGTCCCACCACCGCCGCCGCGGGATCCGCGAGGGTCAGGACGAGCATCGCCATCACGTAGAGGTCGGACCGGCCGTGTGCGGCGAGGAACACCCACGCGACGCCCAGCGGGAACCACAGTGCTCCCGCGGTGCGGCGATCGACGCGGTGGATCGAGGGCAATCCGGAGAAGGCGAGGCTCGCTCCCAGCACCACGGCGAACAGCGCGCAGAGGAGAACGACGGACCGCCCGTCCCGAAAGAGCCAGGGGAACGCCGACGCGGTGAGACCCATGAGGACGTGGACCAGCTTCCGCGTCCATTCCGAGTCCACGGCGAAGGCCCGCCGCACCGTCTCGGCCAGGACCAGGATGGACGCGCAGAGCGCCGCCACCGCGAGCACCGCCCCGTGGTCCGCGGACGAGATCATCCACCCCGCGACGGGGATCATCGGGCGACCTCCAGGACGAGCGCCTGGTAGAAGAACGCCCGGGCTTCATCGCCGAGTCGCGTGGCCTCCGGCTCGCGTGCCTCGAGCGACTCCGCCATGACGGACGGACGCCGCCGGCTCGCCAGGAGGTTCCAGTAGGCGAGACGCGCTCCGGGAGCGGCCACCCGCGCCGTCGCGGCCAGGAGCCGGTGGTAGGCGCCGAGGTCCATGTACTCCGCGATGTCCGAGAAGTTGAAGGCGTCGACGCTGCGGGAAGGCAGAGCGGCCAGCACGGCCTCCACGGGCGCCCGACGAAGCTCGAGGCGGTCCAGGCGATCGCGGATCGCGTCATGGTTTGCCGGAAGCAGGTAGTCCGGAAGCGCGCTGGCGAAGGTGCCGGTGAGGATGTAGCGGAGGTACGGATTGTCGTGCGGAGCGAGCACGGTGAAGGCGCGCCGCGCGCGGTCGAGGATGGGCGCGGCCACCGCGCCTTGCGTATGCCGGAACAGCTCCGGGTCGCGGCCCAGCCGCCCCATGACCGCGCGGCTGAAGAACGCGCGTCCGAGCGCCCGCCACCGCCACGTGTTCCAGACCTCCCGGTAGAACCGTTCGCGCTCGTCCCGCGCCCGTGGTGCGAGGACGGCCTCCACGACCGAGCGCCCATGCGCGAGCGGAAGGACCCAGCGGCGGAACAGGCGGAAATAGGCTTCGAGCCGGCCCGCGTGGATCACGCCCGCGTCG
>DASTLK010000054.1:0-12516 GCA_035715025.1 Vicinamibacteria bacterium | reverse complement strand
GCCCCACCACGCGCGGACCTCTTCCGCGATGCGTGTCTTCCTGGCCTCGGCCACCGCGCGGCGCCAGAACTGGAAGTCCGAGGGGTGCAGACCGAAGTACACCGCGGACACGGCACCCAGGAGCGCAAGCAGGGTGAGCGTCGTCCGGCCGCGGCCACGCGGGCGCGACGGCTGCCGGTTGTCGACTGGATCGAGGGCCAGCTCGGGCAGGTCGTCTCCGCGGGCGGAAGCCACGGTTCCCGTTCCCACCGGGGGAGGCGTCCAACCCCCACGGTGGCGGGGCGGCCGGCCAGCGAGGGGGTCGTCGATGTCCTCCGCCATCGTCTTGCCGTCGGGATAGCGGTCGGAGGGGTTCTTCGTCATCGCGCGCGTGACGACGTAGTCCACGTCGTCGGGCAATCCGGGGACGAGGTCCTTGAGCGGCTTGGGATGCTGGTAGGCGACGCGGGAGAGGATCCCGGGCACGTTCGCGGCCTCGAACGGAGGGCGGCCGGAGAGCAGCAGGTATGCCACCGAGCCCAGCGAGAACAGGTCCGTGCGCCCGTCGACGGACTGTCCGAGCGCTTGCTCCGGCGACATGTACAGCGGCGTGCCGAAGAACTGGCCGGTCGACGTGAGCTGGCCGGCCTCGAGCTTGGCGATCCCGAAGTCCATGATCTTCGGCTCGCCGGAGGCGACGAGCATGATGTTGGCGGGCTTGATGTCGCGATGGACGACGCCCCGCGCATGCGCGTAGCGCACCGCTTCGGCCAGGCGGCCCACGATGCGCAGGGTCTCGCGCCAGTCGAGGGGACCTTCGGCCGCGACCTCCGCCAGGGTGCGGCCCTGCAGGTGCTCGAGCGCGATGTAGAGGATGTCGTGATCGGCATCGCGCCCCACGTCGTGCACGACCACGATGCCGGCATGGGAGAGCCGGGCCGCGATGCGCGCCTCGGCCAGGAACCGCTTCTCGTAGTCCTCGCGCTCGCGCTTCGAGGCGGCGAGAGGGACCTGGATCGTCTTGACCGCGACGCGGCGGCCGAGCGCGGGGTCCTCGGCCTCGTAGACGACGCCCATGGTGCCGCGGCCGAGCTCGCCGCGGATCTCGTAGCGTCCGATGCGGGAGAGGGGGGAGGGATCCTTCAAATGGGCCGCTATGTTACGGCTTATTAAGTCAGGGGGGCACTCGTTACTAAGTCAGGGGGGGCACTCACGCGTCATTCGCGATGGGCGTTCGCGAACCCCCCCTGAAACCCCCCTCGCGACGCCCGCGCCGCTGCGCGGCGCGGGCGCGCTCTGCGGTCGGGCTGTCCAGCGCCTAGACGCCCGCGTTTCTTTCGATGACCTTGTACACGGCCGCGATGTCCTCCTGGCCCCAGCCTTGCGCGCGGGCGGCCTGGAAGACCTCGCGCAGGGCGGCCAGGCCCGGCATCGGCACCTTCAGCGCCGCCGCCTCCTCGAGCATCAGGGTCTGGTCCTTCACCAGCAGGTCGACCGAGAAGTGCTGCTCGAAATCGCGCTTGGCGATCGCGGTCGCCTTGAACGGGAAGTACGGCGACGAGAAGCCGGAAGCCATCACGACCTCGAGCAGCTTCTCCGCGTCGACGCCGGCCTTCCGGGCCACCACCAGGCCTTCGCAGAAGCCCTCGAGCATGTAGCTGATCATCGTGTTTCCGATGAGCTTCACCACGGACCCGTGGCCGATGGGACCGCAGAGCACGGCCTTGCTGCCCATGGCCATGAGCACCGGCATCAGCTCGTCGAAGACTTCCTTCTTGCCGCCGCACATGAGGAGCAGGGTGCCCTTGTCCGCCCCCGTCTTCGACCCCGTGACCGGCGCTTCCAGGACCTTCGTGCCCTGCGCCTCCAGCACCTCGGCCACGCGCCTCATCAGACCGGGCGAGATGGTGGAGGTCTCGATGTAGGAGAAGCCGGACCGCGCGACGGGCCGGATGCCGTCCTCCGCGAACACCAGCCGTCCGACCGCATTGGGGTCGGCCACGCAGGAGATGACCACGTCCGACATCTCGGCCAGCTCGCGCGGCGTGCGGGCCAGCTTCGCGCCCCGCTCCAGGAGCGGCTTCGCCTTCTCGGGCGTGCGATTCCACACCGCGAGCGGGAACCCCTTGTCGAGGAACTGGCGCGCCATGCGGCTGCCCATGAGGCCGAGTCCGGCGAACCCGATGCGTTGCGGCATGACGTGAGCCTCCTGTTGTGTGCGCGCTCAGCGTTGCGCGCGCGGGATCATCATCTTGAGCGCGCTGAGCGTGTCCGAGAAGCGCGCGACCTTGACGTCGACGAGGCCGGCCGTGGGGCCGTAGGCGCGGACGTCGTCCTCACGGAATTCCTTGCGGCCCTTGGGCCATACGACCCAGATGGCGCCGCCGGCCTTGATCGCCTCCCGCAGCTTGGCGAGCCGCGGCAGGTCGGCGCGATCGCTCATGGCGACCAGCACCAGGTCGGAGCCGGCCCTGGCCCGGCCGCGCGTCAGGTCGTCGACGCGCGCGGAGAGCTGGTCGAGGAACTCGCGGTCCTCGATCCCGACGACGGACACGCGCAGGCCCCGCTTCACGCCGAGCTTGTCGAGGAGCGACGGAGGACTCTTGATCTTCTCCGCCCAGCGCGCGGCCTGATCGCCGAGGTCGAGCACGGCCTTGCCTTCCGCCCATTCGAGGTAGAGCGCTCCCCCGCGCGCGTCCACGCGCCGCAGATCCTTGACCTTCACCTTGAATCGGAGGTCGCCTTCGCCCCGGAAGACGAGGTCCGTCTCTTCCAGGCGGGCCTGGCCGGCGGAGGTCGCGCGGCCCATCCGTGCCTGGCACGTCGCTTCGAGGCCCATGGGCTCGGATCGTACCTCGACGCGCCATCGGCGGACACTTCTTGTCCGCTTTCGTTCCGGAACGAAAACGCGTCATGCCTGACACGTTCGCGGCGTGTTGCCCGGATCGAGAATGAATCGGCGGTTACGTCTCCGCTTCCGGGTTGCGCGCCGTGTGCGGGCAGATGTCACGGAACGCGCATTGACCGCAGGCCATGTACGAGGGGCGCGCCTCGAAATCCCGTTCGCGGATCAGGGTGGACACCTCGCGCACGGCATCTTCCGTCCGCATCGCCTCCTCCGCCGTCGGCCGCTTGCCCCCGGCGAGGCCGGACTCGAGGAAGCGCAGCTCGACCCAGTCCGGCAGGCGGCCCGTCGTGCGCAGGTGGGCGAGCGCGTACACGTCGAGCTGAAGGCTCTCCTTCGCGCGCTTCCGGGCTTCCTCCGGATCGTCGATGGAGCCCGTCTTGAAGTCGAGGATGGTGACGCGGCCTTCGCGCTCGACCACGAGGTCGTACCGGCCCTGCACCTTCGTCCGGCCCACGAAGAACGCGAACTCCTGCTCGACGCCGGTGGGGGTGAGGGGAGCGCGCGCCTCCTCCTGGATGAACCGCCGCAGCGCCTCCTCGCCCGCGCGCAGCCTCTGCTCCTCGTGCTCGCGGGAGAGGAACCCTTCGGACACCCAGGCCGCGCGGAAGGCGGCGATCACGTCGTCCTCCGAGAAGGGCAATCCCTCCACTCGCGCGCGGAAGTGCGCCTGCACCGCCTTGTGCACCGCGCTGCCGTAGACGACGCGGTGGTGCACGAGGAGCGGGACCTTGAGCCGATGGATGTACTTGTATTTGAGCGGGCAGGTCCGATAGTCGTCGATCTGCCGGAAGGACAGCATCAGCGTCTCGCTCGCGGCCAGCGGCGGATCGGGCCGGGGCGCTTCGGGGGGCATGGGCTGGTGCCGCGCGAGCGCCTCCAGGGCCTGGCTCTTGCGCGGGGCGGGGGCGGGCGAAGGCAGGTCCAGCGCCTCCACCGCGAAGCGCGAGACCTTGCGCGCGCGCGCGGTCCCGTAGTCGGCGGCGGAGGTGAGGATCAGCTCTTCCTTGGCCCGCGTCATGGCCACGTAGAAGAGGCGCCGTTCCTCCTGCAGGTGCGGATCGCCGCCGGGCATCGCCTCCGGCAGGAGATCGGCGGGCAGCTCCAGCGGGTCGCGCCGCGCACGCAGCGGGAACTTCTGCTCGACGCAACCGACGAGAAAGACCACCGGGAACTCGAGCCCCTTGGCCTTGTGCACGGTGAGGACGGGCACGGCGTCGTCGTCGGGATCCGCTTCCGCCACCGCGGGGTCGTCGCCGGCCTCGCGCAGGAGGTCGAGGTGGGCCACGAAGGCGGGGACGCGATCGTGCTCGGCCACGTCGCCGTAGCCCTTCACGATCTCGAAGAAGCGCGCGATGTTCTTCACCCGGGCCTCCGCCTCCGCGCTCGCCTCCTTCGAGAGACGGGCCAGGAGGCCGGACGACTGGAGGAAGCGGTAGAGGACCTCGCCCGTGCGCCGGCCGGGGACGTCCTCGGTGGCGGCATCGAGGTCGGTGACGAGGCGAGCGGCCGCTTCGCGCGTGGTCCCGGAGATCGCGGCCAGCTCCTCGTCCGCGGGCAGGCCGCGCAGCACCTCGAGCAGGGGCCGGTTCTTCCGGGCCGCATGGCGGTTCAGGCGGATGAGGTCGCGCTCCGGCATCGCGTAGAGCTCGCCGCCGGCAAGGTGGAACACGGGCACGGAGTCGTCGGGCGAGGCCAGCGCGCGCAGGAACGACACGAGCAACCGCACCTCCTCGCGCGCGTAGAGGCCGCGGTTGCCCGTGAACCGGTGCGGCAGCCCCTTCACGTTGAGGGCGCGCAGGAACGGGTCGGCCTCGGAGTTGCTCCGCACGAGGATGGCGAGGTCGCGCGGGCGATGGCCGCGGGCGATCCGTTCCTCGATGAGCGCGGCCACCGCGTCCGCCTCCGCGGACACGCTGTCGAGATGGAGGTGGCGCACGGGCGGCCCCGCGCGCCGCGCCGAGCGCAGGCGCTTGTCCAGGCCGGCGATGACCTCCAGCCGGTAGGGGTTGTTGTAGGCGATGAGGCGGCTGGCCGCGTCGAGGATCACCTGCGTCGAGCGGTGGTTCTCCGTCAGCACCACTTCGCGCGCCTGCGGGTAGAGCCGGCGGAAGGCCAGCAGGTTGGCCGCGGCCGCGCCGCGCCAGCGATAGATGGCCTGGTCGTCGTCTCCGACGACGGTGATGTTGGGCCGGTCGGGGCCGGCGAGCAGGCGCACCAGCTCGAGCTGCGCGTGGTTGGTGTCCTGGAACTCGTCCACCAGGACGTAGCGGTAGCGGTCGCGCAGCTTGGCGAGCACGGACGGCCGCTCCCGCAGCAGGGACAGCGCGCGCGAGATCTGATCCCCGAAATCGGCGGCGCCCGCTTCCGCGAGCAGCGACTGGTAGGTCGCGTAGAACGCCGCTACCTCGAGATGCCTTTCCGCTTCGTCCCGGTCCTCGGTCGTCGTGGCCAGACCCTGTTGCTCCTCCGCCCAGGCCCGATAGCGCGCGGGCGAGACGTCCTCGTCCTTGGCCCGGCTGACCAGGCCGAGCAGGGCGGAGAGGTGCTGGGTGGGATCGCCCAGCGGACGGTAGCGCACCAGGGGGAGCTGCCAGAGCCGCTCGCGCAGGAAGATGATCTGCTCCGGACGCGTGAGGACGCGGAACTCGGGGCTGAGGCCGATCTCCAGCGCCGATTCGCGCAGGACGTGATCCCCGAAGGCGTGGAAGGTCCCGATCCAGGTCTCCGCGTATCCGTACGGGATGAGCTGGTCCACGCGCTCCGCCATCTCGACGGCGGCCTTGTCCGTGAAGGTCAGGGCGAGGATCTGCTCGGGCCGGGCGCGCTTCCCGGCGATGAGGTGCGCAATGCGCCGGGTCAGGACGGTGGTCTTGCCGGTGCCCGCGCCGGCGACGATCAAGAGCGGCCCGTCGCCGTGGAGGACGGCCTCGCGCTGCGAATCGGAGAGTCCTTCGAGGATGCGATCCTGCGCGGCGGCGACGGCAGTGGCCATGGCGTCCACTCTCTCAGGCAGGCGGGTCAGGCGAGGACCGTCAAGGCCGCCGACGGTCGGCGGCGTCCTTCAGGGCAGGATCTGGCGCGCGGACTCGGCGCCGCCCGACCATCGCGTGAGGGTGGCGGTGGTCTCGTCGAGCACGGACTGCACACGGCCCGCGGGGAAGCGGCTCGGGGCGTACACGATGACGAGCGCGCGCCGGCAAGCGTTCGTGATCATGGTCCGCGCCGAGTCCGACGTGGGGTTACCGAACGGTCCCCGCGCGTCCAAGAGGACCGGACGGCCCTCCACGTGGACCGCGGCCTTGCGGATGCCCTCGTAGCTCTCGCCGGGCGTGCCGCGGCGCAGCACGATCGGCGGCTCCACCCGGTCGAGGTCGTACAGCCCGAACGGAAGCTGGGCCCGCAGAGAGCAGAGGTTCAGCGCATCCACGAGCGTGTTCACCGTGTACAGCGCCTCGCCCTTCAGCACGCGGCGCAGGAGCGCTTCGTTCGAGGGCCGGACCTTGGTGGGGTCGAGGCCGAGGTCCTTGTAGAGGCCGCGTGCGTCCGCGGCGCCGGGCACTTCGGAACTCTTGGCGTCCGGATGGCGCCGACGCAGCTCTTCGCCGTAGGCGGCGATCTCCGCGGCCAGGCCGGGACCTGCGTCACGCACGGTCACGCCCTCCAGCACGGCCAGCCCCAGGCGCACGCGCCCGGCGATCTCGGGGGCGAGGGAAAGAGAGGGCGCGGGCGCCCCGCTCATTGCACGGCCAGGAGCGACGCGATCGCATCGAGCGCCGCCACCGAATCCGAGGAGGGCCCGGGGTGATGGTTGACGGCGGCATAGAACGCGAACCGCTCGCCGGAACGGGCGGTCACATATCCGCCCAGCGCGTTGACATGGCGGATCGTGCCCGTCTTGGCCACCACCTTCCCGCGCGCGGCCGGCTGCTCCATGCGCGTGGCCAGGGTCCCGTCCACGCCGGCCACGGGCAGGCTGTCGCGGAAGGCGGCGGCGTAACGGTGGCGGTCCATGCCCGCGAGCAGGGCGGCCATGCCGTGCGCTGTCACGAGGTCGGAGCGCGACAGACCTGATGCGTCCTGCATCGCCCAGCTCTCCGGAGAGGCGCCCAGCCGGCGCAGGAACTCGTCCACCGCCGCGTGTCCCATCTCGACCGACCCTTCGCCCTTGGCCTGGGCCCCAAGGAGCCGCAGCAGCATCTCCGTGTGCAGGTTCTGGCTGAACTTGTTCACGACCTTGACCATCTCCGCCATGGGCGGGCTCTCGTGGCCGGCCAGGACGCGCGTGCCCGCGGGCAGCGGCTGCGAGGTCGTGTCCACGCCCCCATTCACCAGGATCCCCTTCGCGGACAGCACCTCCGCGAACACGGTGGCGGCGTACCGCGCGGGGTCTTCGATGGCCACGGAGAGGGTCTGCGGCGCGGAGCCGGCGGCGACGGCGCCGGAGAGCCGGATCAGGGTCGAGCCCAGGTCGCGCTGCAGGGCCAGCTCGTGCGTTCCGCCGCGAGGACCGGTGACCGCGCTCGAAGTCACGCGGTAGTACGCGCTGGCGGGAACGCGATCGACCAGGATGGGATCGCCTTCACGCTCGCCGGGGGCCACGGTGAGGACGGCCACGTTGTCGTTGAACGAGAGGGCCGAGACCTCGGCGCCGTAGCCCCACACGAGGTCGCCCCACGACCAGTCGTCCCCGCGCCGGTCGCCCGCGAAGAGGCCCTCGTGCCCGATCAGGCGTCCCTCGATGCGCCGGACTCCCTGCTGGCGCAGCGCTTCCGCCATGTCCTCGAAGATCGCGGTGGGCCGGCCGTCGGCGAAGCGCCCGGAAAGGTTCGGGTCGCCGCGCCCGACGAGGTAGACGTCGCCGAGGATGCGGCCGAGGCCGTCGAGCCGTCCCGCCGTCTCGATGGTGGTGCGGATGCGCGCATCGGGGCCGAGCGCGTCGAGAGCGGCGGCGGTGGTCACGAGCTTCAGCGTGGACGCGGGCTTGAGGTTGCGCTCGGGGTTGCGCGCATACACGACTTTGCCCGAGCGCAGGTTGCGCACCTCGACACCCCACCAGGCGTGCGCGAAGCGCGGCGCGTCCACGATGGCGTCGATGCCGCGCTGGAGGCCGCCCCGGCGATCCGCGGCCGCCGCCTCTCGCAGCACGGGCGGCGCGGCCGCGAGGCCCCACGTGAGAAGGGCCGCGGCCAGGGCCGGCGCCCCTCTCATGCCGCCTCGCATCCAGTGGTCACGGCGGCGCGCACCTCTTCCGCCAGCGCGCCCGCGTCTTCCGGGTCGCGGCCGGCGGTCGGTATGGGCGGATGCACGAGGAGCCGCACGCGGCCGGCGCGGACGTTCAGGCCGCCGCGAGCCACGTCCTTCACGCCCACCAGGGAGAGCGGGACCACGGGAACGCCCGCTTCCAGCGCGGGCAGGAAGATGGAGCGCTTGAACACGCCGACCGCGCCCTCGGGGCTGCGCGTGCCCTCCGGGAACACGACCACGCTCGTGCCGCCGCGGATGCGCAGGGCGGCCAGCTCCAATCCCCTCCGGGCCCGGAACGCGCTGCCCCGGTGGATGCCGATGTGCCCGGAGACGTAGAGGTACTGTCCGAGCACCGGCACGAGGTACAGGGATCGCTTGTGGATGATGCGAAAGTCCACGGGCAGGAAGCCGAAGAGGATGGGGATGTCGATCACGCTCGTGTGATTGGCCGCGTAGACGGCGGGACCGGATGGGCACCGCTCGGCACCGGAGACGCTCACGTCCACGCCCAGCGACCACAGCACGAGCCGGGCCCAGATGGCGGTCATCCGGCGGGCCGCGGGCGCCCGGCCGAGCAGGGCGAAGAGGATGGCGGGCAATCCCAGCGCGACCGTGTACGCTCCGATCAAGGGCAGGGCCAGTACGGGCCGGAGCAAGCGGCCGCTACTCGGCCTTGGCCGCCGGCCGGTCGATCAGGCCGTGCGGGAGGGCCGCCCCG
Organism: Vicinamibacteria bacterium; assembly: GCA_035715025.1. Taxonomy (GTDB): domain Bacteria; phylum Acidobacteriota; class Vicinamibacteria; order Fen-336; family Fen-336; genus AA29. Next base: position 3,667 of record DASTLK010000054.1, on the reverse strand, counting down.
CCTCCTCCACCCGTTTCGTGCGGCGGCTCCGGCGCGCGCTCCTCCGCGGATGCGCTCGCCATCGCACCCGGTGTCGCGGAGGGAGGGATCGGCGCGAGGCCTCCGGTCCGCTCTCCGTCGCGGCGCTCCGTCTCTCGGCGGTCCGGGACGCGCGGGTCGCGGCCGTTGCGCACGAGGTCGCGGCGGTCGCCCAGGCGGCTGTCCCGGCGCGGCTCCTCGACGAACGCCGCCGCCTCCGGCCATCGGCAGAAGATCATCTTGCCCGCCGTGGTCTGCAGCACGCTCGTCACGCTGACCTCGATGGTCCGGCCCAGCGCCTTCTTGGCCTGGTCCACGACCACCATGGTGCCGTCGTCGAGATAGCCGACGCCCTGGCCCTGTTCCTTGCCTTCCTTGATGACGAAGACCTTCATCAGCTCGCCGGGCAGGACCACGGGCTTGAGGGAGTTGGCCAGCTCGTTGATGTTGAGCACGGGAACGCCGCGGAGCTGCGCGACCTTGTTGAGGTTGAAGTCGTTGGTGACGATCTTGCCCCCGAGCTTGCGCGCGAGCTCGATGAGCTTCAGGTCCACTTCACGGATCTCCGGGAAGTCCGTTTCCACGATCTGCACGGCGACCCCGGCCATCTTCTGCATCTTCTGCAGGATGTCGAGGCCGCGGCGGCCGCGGTTGCGCTTGAGGCTGTCCGAGGAGTCTGCCACCTGCTGGAGCTCGCGCAGCACGAACTGCGGCACCACCAGCGTCCCCTCCAGGAAGCCCGTCTCGCAGATGTCGGCGATGCGCCCGTCGATGATGACGGAGGTGTCGAGCACCTTGTACTGATGGAGCCGGCTGGAGTCGCGGAAGGCGGCGATGATGCGGGCGGGCTCGAACCACTCCGCCTTCTGTCCGCCGATGACCACGCCCATGTAGCCGAGGAACACGACCACCAGGGCGTGCACGAAGTGCTCGCCGATGATGTCGAGGCCGTCGAGCGCTCCCCAGACGAGGCGCGCACCGAACAGGCCGATCACGCCCCCGATGAGGGCGCCCACCATGTGATGGCCCGGCACGGACCGGAGCCGGCGCTCCAGGCCGATGAGGCCTAGGGCAGCGAGGACCCCCAGGATGAGGCCGATCCAGCGCTGATTGGGGAAGGGCGCATAGACGTACCCGGAGTGGGCGAGGAGGACGAGCACGAGGACTCGGACGAGGACGAGCCACATAGGGGGACCTCTGGAGCGCCGTAAAGGACGGCGGCCCTTAACGGAGAATGAATGATCCGCATGGTCGGGGCCAAATATACAGATACCGGGCGCTTGGGGCCAGTCACTCCGCTTGCAAACGCTCCAGCGCTTCCTCGAGCGTGCTGACCCCGACGAGCTGGATGCCGTCGACGTCGTCCGGCACGTTGCGTGCGGGCAGGATGCAGCGCGTGAAGCCCATCTGCGCGGCCTCGCGCACGCGCAGGGCGGCCTGTCCGCTGCCCCGCACTTCTCCGCCCAGCCCGACCTCGCCGAACACGACGGTGCGCGCGGGGAGCGGGCGGTTGCGGAACGACGAGGCGACGGCGGCCGCGACCCCGAGGTCGGCCGCCGGCTCGGAAATCTCCAGTCCTCCGGCCACGCTCACGAACACGTCGTCGCCGAGGAGCTGCAGGCCCACGCGCTTCTCGAGCACGGCCATGAGCAACGTCGTGCGGTTGGCGTCGAGACCGATGGTCATGCGGCGCGGATTGCCGAACGAGGTCGGCGAGACCAGGGCCTGGATCTCGACCAGCATGGGACGCGAGCCCTCGATGGTCGCCACCACCGCCGAGCCCGGCGATCCGGCCAGGCGCTCGGAGAGGAACAGGGCGGAAGGATTGGGCACCGCCTGCAGGCCCGCCCCCGTCATCTCGAAGACGCCCAGCTCGGAGATCGCGCCGAAGCGGTTCTTGACCGCGCGCACGATCCGATGGTGCTGGTGCTTCTCGCCCTCGAAGTAGAGGACGGTGTCCACGATGTGCTCGAGGGACTTCGGGCCGGCCAGCGCGCCGTCCTTGGTGACGTGCCCGATGAGGAAGGTCGTGATCCCCCGCCCCTTGGCCAGCATCAGGAGCTGCGTCGCCACCTCGCGCACCTGGCTGATGCTGCCGGGGGCGGAGGGGAAGCGCGACGAGTACACCGTCTGCACGGAGTCCACGACCAGGGCCGCGGGCTTGAGCTGATCCACGTGCTCGAGGATGCGCTCGAGGCTCGTCTCCGCCATCAGGAAGAGCCCGGCGCCGGTGATGCCGAGCCGCTCGCCGCGCATCTTGATCTGCCGCTCCGACTCCTCGCCGGAGACGTAGAGCACGGCGCCTCCCTGCCGGCCGAGCAGGTGCGCGACCTGGAGCAGCAGCGTGCTCTTCCCGATGCCCGGTTCCCCGCCGATCAGGACCATGGAGCCGGGCACGATGCCGCCCCCGAGCACGCGGTCGAACTCGCCGATGCCGGAAGGGATGCGTGGCGTGTCCGAAGCATCCACGACGTCGTACGGCTTGGGCCGGCCGCCGGCCTCGCTCAGCAGCGACGGCGCGCGGCTCTTGCTGGCCGCGGTGGGCACCTCCTGGCGCTCCTCGACGAAACTGTTCCACTCGCCGCAGTCGGGGCACCGGCCCAGCCACTTGCTGCTCTCGAACCCGCACGCCTGGCAGCCGAAGACGGTCTTGAACTTCGGGGATGAGGCCATGCGCGCGAGTATGCGGTCAGGCCCGGACAAACGGGGACTGGACGGCCATGACCCGCCCTTTCTCGACGTAGACGCGGGGCACGCGCGGCCCGATCCGCGTCACGACCTCCCAGGCGTTGGTGCCCGCCCAGTCCGCGACTTCCCAGGCTCCGGGCTGGTCGCCGACCAGGATGGCCTCGTCCCCCTCCGCGACCTCCGGCCGGTCCGTGAGATCCACCATGGTCAAGTCCATGCACACCGTCCCGCGCACGGGCACGCGGCGGCCGCGCACGACGAACTGGCCGTCGTCGCGCATGGCGTCCGTGCGGGGCACCCCGTCCGCGTATCCGATGGGAACGGTGCCGAGGCGCGAGGGTCGCGGCGCCACCCAGCGGCCGCCGTAGGAGACGCGCGTGCCCTCCGGGATGTCCTTGATGAGCGCGATGTCCGCGCTCACCGTCATGACCGGCCGCACGTCGACCTCCGGCGAGAGCGGCCGCGTCCGGAGGCCGTAGACAAGGAGGCCCGGGCGGACGAGCGTGTGCGTCGGCCGGTACAGCGCCAGACCGGCGCTGTTGCAGGCGTGGACGTGCTTCGGGCGGATCCCGCGCTGGTGGAGAGCGGCCACGGCGTCGTCGAAGCGATCGAGCTGGCGTGCGGTGGCCTCGCGGTCCTCGTCCGCGTTGGCCAGATGGGTCATCACCCCTTCCAGCTCGAGGCCCTTCGCCTCGGTGAGCCGCTGGGCCGCCTCGACGAATGCCGCCGTAGTGAAGCCGAGGCGGCTCATGCCCGTGTCCACCTTGAGATGGACGGACAGCGGGCGGCGGCCTTCGCGGGCCGGAGCGAGGACGGCTTCGAGCGTGCGCGGGGTGGAGACGACGGGGGTCAGGTCGTGCTTCCTGATCATCCGCTCCTGGCCGGGGCCGAAGGCGGCGAGCACCACGATGGGCACGGAGAAGCCCTCTTCACGGAGGGCCACCGCCTCCTCGACGTAGGC
>DASTLK010000053.1:0-12479 GCA_035715025.1 Vicinamibacteria bacterium | reverse complement strand
ACACCGGCCCCGCGCTGCGATTCGCGCGACAAGCGCAGCTGCATCCCCTGCGCTACCTCTCCGGCCTGGCCAGGGCTGTCCTCGCCGCGGGAGGGCAGATCCACACCGGCGTGCACGTCGAGGAGTTCGAAGGCGGTCGCGACGCCCGCGTCAAGACCGCGACCGGCCGGGAGGTCGCGTCCAAGGCCATCGTCGTGGCCACCAACACGCCCGTGAACGACCGCCTGGTGATCCACACGAAACAGGCGGCGTATCGGACGTACGTCGTGGGTCTGGAAGTCCCGGCGGGCAGCGTTCCCCGCGCCCTCTACTGGGACACCGCGGATCCGTACCACTACCTGCGGCTCCAGTCGCCGGACGCGGGCCGGTCCGAGGTGCTCATCGTCGGCGGCGAGGACCACCGCACCGGCCAGGCCAATGACGCCGAGGAGCGCTGGACGCGACTCGAGAGATGGACGCGCGAGCGTTTCCCGGCGGCGCGGGCGATGACCTATCGTTGGTCGGGGCAGGTGCTCGAGCCCGCGGACGGCCTCGCCTTCATCGGCCGCAACCCGTTGGACGACGACAACGTGTTCATCGCCACCGGCGACAGCGGGCACGGCCTGACCCACGGCACCATCGCCGGGATGCTCCTGACCGACCTCATCCAGGGGCGCACGAACGCGTGGGCGGATCTCTACGATCCCGCGCGCCGGAACCTGCGCGCGGCGAAGGAGTACGCCGCCGAGCTGGCGAAGTCGCAGAAGGGCTATGCGCCCTGGGTCACGCCGGGTGAGTTCTCCTCCGTGGACGAGATTCCCCCCGGCGAGGGCGGGGTCGTGAGGCAAGGAGTCCACAAGATCGCCGCCTATCGTGATCCGATGGCGGGCGTGATCCGGCTCTCCGCGACCTGCACCCACCTCGGTTGCATCGTGGAATGGAACACGGGCGAGAAGACCTGGGACTGCCCGTGCCACGGGTCCCGGTTCGCGCCCGACGGCCGCGTCCTCAACGGTCCGGCGAAGACCGACCTGCCCCGGGAGGACTAGGCTCTCTACACCGAGAGCACCGCCCGCATCGGACCCAGGCCCGGATCGCCCTCGTACACGACCCGCTCGAGGAAGAGGCCGGACGGCGGCGCGGTCAGGGGCGCGACTGCTTCGGAGCGCGCGCGCAGCAAGCGCGCGACGTCGGCCCCTCCCAGGGCGCCCCGTCCGACCTCGGCCAGCACGCCGACCATGCGCCGGACCATCTTCCACAGGAAGTGCGAGCCGACGATCCGGATCAGGATGAGCGCGCCCTCTTCGCGGACGTGGACGGACTCCACCTTGACCTTGGTCGAGCCGTCCTCCGGATCCTGGTCCGTGAAGGACTGGAAGTCGTGAAGTCCTTCGAACTCGAGCGCGGCCGCGGCCATGGCCGCGGGGTCCAGGGCGTCCTTCACCCACCAGACGAAGGGCTTGCCCAGGGCCGTGCGCCGCCGCGCGATCTGGTAGAGGTAGCTGCGCGCCACCGCCGCGTGTCGGGCGTGGAAGCGGTGCGCGGCCGGCTCCAGCGTGAGCACGTTGATGTCGGCGGGCAGTTCTTCGTTGATGCGCCAGAGGAGCCGCGCGGGCGGCATGCGCGTCTCGAGGTCGAGATGGGCGACCTGGTGCAGCGCGTGGACGCCGGCGTCGGTACGGCCCGAGCCGTAGAGCTCGCCCGGCTCGCGGCCGGCCACGGTCTGCACCGCCCGGTGCAGCTCGCCCGCCACCGTGCGCGCGTTCTTCTGGATCTGCCAACCCCGGTAGCGCGTGCCCACGTACTCGAGCGTCACCTTGAAGCGCGGCATGGCCGCACGCTAGGTCGTCGCCGCCGGCCCGTCAAATGCCGGCGCCGCCGCGCAGGCCGATCGGGCCTAGAATCGAACACGCCGTGCCGATACCTGTTGGTCCACCCAGCATCCGCGCTCACCGCGTCCGCGGTCTGCTGATCAACCTCTCACTCAGCGTCGTGGTCACCGTCGCCTTCGTCGCCGGGGCCGAGGGCCTCGCCCGCTGGCTCGAGAAGCCCGCGCCCGTCGTGCCCCTCGCCGATACGCACGGCCTGGACTGGCAGGAAGAGTGGCAGGACGACTTCTACGTCATGAAATCGGAGGCGGTGGGATGGCCTCCGACCCAGGACTTCAACCGCGACGGTCTGCGTGACCGCCTCCATCCCCTCGAGAAGCCGTCGCGCACGTACCGCGTGATCGGCCTCGGCGACAGCGTGACGCTCGGATACGGCTTCCCGCGCGAGCAGGCCTGGCCGCAAGCGCTGCAGGAGAGAGTGAACGCGCGCGGCCCCGGGGTCGAGGTGTTCAACGTGGCCCTGGTGGGCTGGTCCACCCGGCAGGAGCGCTATGCCTACGAGCGGATTGCCCGCCGCTACCATCCCGATGCCGTCGTCCTGGCCCTCGTCCTCAACGACCTCGAGGACCTCCAGAACAACCTGTCGCGGCCCCCCCGCCTCCTCGTCGAGCTGTTCAAACGCTCGGCCCTCATCCGGTGGGCCATGGACCCGGAAGGCCGCGAGATCCGCAGCGTGGAGGAGCTCTTCCGCCAGCCCGAGACGTCCAAGGTGACCGCCGGCTATCGCCGGCTGTTCGCAGAGATCCGCCTTCTCGCCGACGACATCCGTCGGGACGGCGCACGCTTCGTCGTGATGATCTGTCCCGACGCCGACCAGGTCGGGTCCGATCCGCCGCCGCCCGCACCCCAGGAGCGAATCGGGGCCTTCCTGCGCTCGGAGGGATTGCCCGCCATCGACGTGCTGCCCGCCCTCCGGGGTGACGGGCCGGACGGCTTCATGGACCGCATCCACTTCACGCCGCGAGGGAGCGCGCACGTCGCGGACGCCGTCCTGGACCAGGTTCCCGCCGCCGCGTACACCACCCAGCCGCTGCGCGACGCGCTGGGCGCCCGCGGCGAGGCCCCGGATCCCGGACTCGCGTCCCTGGAGGCCCTGGCCGCACGGGCGGGCGACGCCTCTCCCGTGGTGCGGCGCGAGGCGGTCTGGGCGATCGGCCGTCGGGGCTCGGTATCGGAGCGCGCGCTCGCCGCCCTCGACGGCGCGCTGGGCGACGCCGACCCGAGCGTGCGCGAGGAGGGGGCGCGCGCCCTGGCCCGCGCGGCGGCGGCCGGAAGGCCCGCCGGCGAGCCGAGCGCGGCCACCAACGCGCACCTCGTCGCCCTCCTCGACGATCCGCGCCAGGAGGTGCGGTGGGCGGCGGCGGACGCCCTCGCCGCGCGCGCGATGGGCATTGGCACCGATCTCTCCTGGCCCCTGCACGCGCTGGAGAGTCCCGACGCTTACGTCCGCGGCTTCGCGGCGTGGACGCTCGACCTGGCGGGGGCGGCGGCGGTGGCGGCGGCTCCCGCGCTGGAGCGCCGTCTCCACGATCCCGAGCCGGGCGTCCGCACCCTGGCCGTACGCGCTCTCGGCAACCTCGGGACCGGAGACCCTTCCGTCGTGGCCGGCCTCGCCGGCGTGCTCGCGCATGGCGAGGGCGAGGCGCGCTGGCGGGCGGCGCGCGCCCTCGGGAAGCTCGGTCCGGCGGCGGCGCCGGCGGTGGGGGCGCTGGCCCGCGCGCTGTCCGACGCCGATCAGAAGCTGCGCTACGAGTCCGCGCTCGCCCTCGTCCAGATCGGTCCCTCGGCCAGCGCGGCCGTGGGTGCGCTCGTGGCCGCGAAGCACGACCCGGTACCGGAGGTGCGTCAGGCGGCGGAGCGTGCGATTCGCACCATCACGGCGTCGCGTTGATCCGGGCGGGCGGGCGCTCGCCCTTCGCGCTCAGCTCGGCCGCGAACGGTCGGCGGTGGGGTCGGTCGAAGAGCGCCGGCGCACCGCGCGCAACAGGAGCGAGACGGACAGCCAGAGGCTGAGCGCTCCCGCCGGCCAGGCCAGGAGGGGCGGCCAGAAGAACGCCACGAAGGCGACGATGGCCAGGATCGACCCGCCCTGCACGAAGAGCCGGCGCTCCGCGGGCCCGGTGACGTGGCGGGCGACCAGAGCGGACCCGATGGCGTTTCCGATGCGGAGGGCGCCCGCGGCGGCGCGGGTGGCGCTGCCTCCGCTGCCGCGCCGGCGCGGAAGGCGCGAGGCGTCGGCCGCCCGCACTCGCCGCCGCCGCTCGACCAGGATCTCCGTCGCGTTGCCGAGGTCGTCGATGTACATCGCCTCCATGATGCGGCCGAACCGCTCGTCCTCGACCACCACGTCGAGCTCCCAGTTGCCCATCCAGCTCGCCGGGTTCAGGTTCGTGGAGCCCACGCGCGACCAGCGCGCGTCCGCGACCGCGGTCTTGGCATGCAGCATCGGCCCGTTCCACTCGAAGACGCGCACGCCCGCTTCCAGCAGCGGGCGATAGCCCGCGCGCGAGATGGTCTGCATGATGGCGATGTCGCTGCCGCGGCCGGGCACGAGCAGCCGCACGTCCACTCCGTCGCGAGCGGCCGCGCCCAGGGCGTGCACGTAGGAGGGTGTGCCCGCGTAGTAGGCGTCGGTCAGCCACAGCGTGCTGCGCGCCAGGGCCGCCACCAGGGGGTCGAGCCGGTACAGGCCCGAGGTGCCGGAGGTCGCCGCCACCACCCGCATCGGCATGTCGCCCTCCTTGGGCGGGACCGGCCGCGTGCGGTCCTCCTCGGGAAGGGGATCCCCGCAAGCGGCCCAGGCATCCGCGAAGGCGCGGGCCACGTCGGCCACCGCGGGGCCGCGGATCTCGACCCCGGTATCCCGCCAGGCGGCCAGGCCGCGCTCGGGCCGGCCCTCCCAGGCCTTTCCGATGCAGAGGCCGGTGACGAACGCGAGCCGGCCGTCGATGGTGATCGACTTGCGGTGGTCACGGGTCAGCCAGCCCAGGGGCTCGTCCAGGCGCGGCGGGTTGAAGCAGCGCACCTCCACGCCCGCCTCGCGCAGGCGCCGCCAGAAGCGCCCGCCCGTCTTGCCCAGCGCGCCCAGCCAGTCGTAGATGACACGGATGCGGACGCCCTCGCGCGCGCGCGCGATGAGCGCGTCCGCGAAGCGCTGCCCGACCTCGTCGTCATGGACGATGTAGCACTCGAAGTGCACGCTCTCGCGGGCCTCCGCGATGGCGCTCAGCCAGGCCGGGTAGTTCTCGGCTCCGTCCTTGAGGACGCGCACCGTGTTGCCGTGCACGAGGGGGGCGCCCGCCGCCCGCGAGAAGGCCTGGTCGGCCATCACGCGCACCGCGGCCAGCGCGCGCGTGGTGTCCGTGAACGGGCTCGGCCGCGTGGGCGCGTCCCGTCGATTCGCCGGTGCGGCCGCGCTCACGGCGCGAGGACCTTCGCGACCTGGCCGCGCAGCGTCTCCGCCGCCTCGAGGGCGGCGGGGGTGGGGGCGGCGTCCGCCTCCTGCAGGATCTCGTACAACGTGACCAGGCGCGCGTTGAGGTCGGACAGCGTCGTCGCGCGCACGGAGAGCGCGTCCGCCGCCGGACCCTCGGCCACGCGCGCGCGGTCCGCCTTGACGCGCTCGAGCGCGTCGCGCGTACGCGCCATCTCGCGAGCGACGTCCATCGAGCGCTCGAACTGCGCGCGCAGGTCCTCGGCCGAGGACTTGACCCGCGGGTCCAGCTTGACGCGCAGGGGCTGGCTCAGCGCTCGTCCCTCGACGGAAAGGCGGACGGTGTACGTGCCCGGCACGGCCCAGGGGCCGCGGGGCTCGCGGGGCGTATCGCGAAGGACGGCGGAGATCGGATAGGAGAAGACGGCCGCCGCCGGCGGCGGATGGTGGAGGTCCCAGACGAACCGATGGAGGCCGGGCTGGCCCGACAGCGCCTGGGGCGGACGGATCCAGTAGTCCGGGATGTTGCGGCCCTCGACCGGCGGCTCCGGCGCGTCGTCGCTCTGGTAACGGCGGACGAGCGCTCCCGACGGGTCGAGGACCTCGAGGGTCACGCGTCCGGTGGCGGGCGCCTTCAAGAAGTAGTCCACGATGGCGCCGTCGGGCGGGTTCTGCCCGGCCGGCTCGTCCGGCGGCAGGGGCGTGTCCGTGTTGGTGTTCCACCGGTAACGCCACGCCTCCTGCGGCCGGAACAAGACCGCGGCCTCCTGCACGGAGGCCGGCGTGAGCTGCCGGAGCGGCGTGATGTCGTCCAGGATCCACAGCGAGCGGCCGTGCGTCCCGACCACGAGGTCGTCGTCCTTGATCACGAGGTCCCGGATCGAGGTCGCGGGCATGTTCAGCCGCAGGGACTGCCAGCTCTCGCCGTCGTCGAACGAGACGTGCACCGCCTGCTCGGTGCCCGCGAAGAGCAGGCCCCGGCGCCCCGGATCCTCGCGCACCGCGTTCACCACGGCGCCGTCGGGGAGTCCGGCCGTGATCTCGGTCCAGGTGCGGCCGAGGTCGCGCGTCCGGTAGATGTGCGGCCGCAGGTCGTCGAGGCGGAAGGTGTTGACGGCCGCGTAGGCCGTGCCCGCGTCGAAGTGGGACGCCTCCAGGAGGGAGACCTTGCTCCAGGGCCGGTCGCGCAAGGTGGCCGGCGTGACGTCCGTCCAGCTCGCGCCGCCGTCGGAGGTGACGTGGATGAGCCCGTCGTCGGTGCCGGCCCAGATCCGCTTGCCGTCGAGCGGCGAGGGGGCCAACGTATAGATCACGCCGCGCGGCGTGGGCCGGGCGGCCTCGGTGCCGCGGTACTTGCCCACGTTGGGAGGCGCCGTCCAGGTCTTGCGCGTGAGGTCCGGGCTGATGGCGGTCCAGGTGCGCCCGCCGTCACCCGTCTTCCAGACCACGTTGGACGCGAAGTAGAGAGTGTGCGGGTCGGTGGGGGAGAACAGCACCGGCTCCGTGCGCACCACGCGGTAGCCTTCGGCCGGCCGCACGGGCCGCGGCGCGATGGTCTGGGTCTGGTTCGTCCGGCGGTCGTAGCGGCTGAGCTTGCCGCCGTAGACGATGTCGGGGTCGAGGGGGTCGGCGGCGACGTAGCCGTATTCCTCCGCCCCCACCGGGTGCCATTCGCGGAAGGTGATCTGCCCGTCGTCGCCGCGGCTCTGGATGCACACCGACCCGCTCTCCTGCTGTCCGCCGCAGACCCGATAGGGAAACGCGTCGTCGGTGCTGACGTGGTAGAGCTGCGCCGTCGGCTGGTTGTACCAGGAGCTCCAGGAGCGGCCGCCGTTCACGGTGATGATCACGCCCTGGTCGGCCGCGATCAGCATGATGTCGGGCTGGCGCGGGTTGATCCAGATGCGGTGGTAGTCGTCGCCCCCGGGCGCGCCCCGCAGGGCGGTGAAGGTGCGCCCGCCGTCCGTCGACTTCCAGGTCACGATGCTGGCCGTGAACACCGTATCCGGGTCCTGCGGGTGGACCTTGACCTCCGCGAAATCGGACGCGCGGTCGGTGACGCGCGGGTCGGCGTTGATCAGGGCCCAGCTCTCGCCCGCATCGTCCGAACGGTAGAGGCCCGCCTTGCGCTTGGCTTCCACCGTCGCGAAGAGGCGGCGCGGGTTGCTCGGCGCCACCGTGATGCCGATGCGGCCGAGGCCGTCGTCCGCGAACGTGGGCAGGCCCTTCACGATGGGCCGCCAGGTGGTGCCGCCGTCCGTCGTCTTGTACACGCCGCTGCCCGGCCCGTTGAAGACGCCGTTCTCCCAGGGCGCCTGTCGCGCCTCCCAGAGCACGGCGTAGGCCGTGCGCGGATCGGCGGGATCGAGGACCACGTCCACGGCGCCCGTGTCCTCGTCGCGATAGAGGACCTTCTGGAAGGTCTCACCCCCGTCCGTCGAGCGGAAGAGACCCCGCTCCGGGCCGGGTCCGTACGGGCTGCCGAGCACGGCCACCAGCAGCCGGTTGGGATCGCGAGGGTCCACGGCGATCTGTGGAATCTGCCTGCCTTCGCGGAGGCCGAGATGGCGCCAGGTGCGCCCGCCATCCGTCGACTTGTAGATCCCGTCGCCGGTGGACAGGTCGGGCCGCTGCAGCCCCTCGCCGCTGCCCACGTAGAGGACGTCCGGGTTGGAGGGGGCGATCGCGATGGCGCCGATGGAGCCGGTGGGCTGGTCGTCGAAGATCGGGGTCCAGGTGCGGCCGTAGTCGTCGGTCTTCCAGACCCCGCCGTTGCAGGCGCCGACGTAGAAGACGCCGGGACGGTCCGGGATTCCCGCCGCCGCCTTGGTCCGTCCTCCGCGATGGGGGCCGATCATCCTCCAGCGCAGCTCGCGCAGCAGACCGGGATCGTAGGACTCGGCGCCGGCCGCGGGCGCGACGGAGGCCGCGGCCAGAAACCAGAGAAGGATGGCGGCCGCAGGGCGCATGGTCATGAGGCATGTCCTCCGTCGGCCTTCACTCTAGCTGACTTTGGCGACGGCCTCCGCGCCGCGGCGCCCGATCCCGATGGGGTAGGATCGCGAAGGGGTTTGCGCATGAAGCAGCATCGCATCGCCGCCATCCCGGGAGACGGCATCGGCCGCGAAGTCGTGGCCGAGGGGGTGCGGGTCATGGAAGCGGCCTCGCGGAAGTTCGGCTTTCTCTGCGCGTTCGAGGACCTGCCCTGGGGCTCCCAGCACTACCTCGACCGCGGACGCATGATGCCCGACGACGCCCTCACGCGCCTGGCCGCTTTCGACGCGATCTACCTGGGCGCGGTCGGCCATCCGCGCGTCCCCGATCACACGACGCTCAACGGACTCCTGCTCCCCATCCGGCGCACCTTCGAGCAGTACGCGAACGTCCGGCCGACCGTCCTCTTCCCCGGCGTGGCCACCCCGCTCGCGGAGACGAAGAAGGCGATCGACATCGTCCTCGTGCGCGAGAACACGGAGGGCGAGTACGCCCAGGTCGGCGGACAGGTCCACGGAGGCACCGAGACCGAGGTCGCGGTGCAGACCGCCGTCTTCACCCGCCGCGGGACCGAGCGCATCATCCGCTTCGCCTTCGAGCTGGCGCGGACGCAGAAGCGGCGCGCCGTCACCTCGATCACGAAGTCGAACGCCCAGGGTCACAGCATGACGTTCTGGGACCGCGTCTTCCGCGAGGTGGCGGCCGAGTTCCCGGAGATCGAGACCTCGTCGATCCTGGTCGACGCCGCGGCCATGGAGCTCATCCGCCGCCCCTGGAGCTTCGACGTGATCGTGGCCTCGAACCTCTTCGGCGACATCCTCTCCGAGATCACGGCCACCGTGACCGGTGGCCTCGGCCTCGCCCCCAGCGCCAATCTCGATCCCACGCGCCGGCATCCGTCGATGTTCGAACCCGTGCACGGCTCCGCGCCGGACATCGCCGGCCGCGGCATCGCGAATCCCGTCGGAGCCATCCTGTCCGCGGCCATGATGCTCTCGTGGCTCGGCGAGACGGCGGCCGCGTCCGCCATCCAGGCCGCGGTCGTGCAGGTGCTCGGTGAGGGCCGGCTGCGCACGCGGGACGTCGGCGGCCAGGCCTCGACGGTCGAGGTGGGCGAGGCCGTCGCGCGCGCGATCGACGCGCGCTGACCAGGGGTCAGGCCGCGGGGGCCAGGACGCCGCGCCGCACCTTCGCCTGCAGGGCCTCGAGGTACGTGTAGATGACGGGGGTGATGTACAGGGTCAGGAGCTGCGAGAAGACGAGGCCCCCGACCACGGCCAGGCCCAGCGCGCGCCGCGACTCCGCGCCCGCTCCGAAGCCGACGGCGATGGGCAGGGTGCCCATGAGGGCGGCCAGCGTGGTCATCATGATGGGGCGGAAGCGCACGATGCAGCCTTCGTAGATCGCCTGCGCGGGCGGCTTGCCTTCCTTGCGCTGCGCCTCCAGCGCGAAGTCGATCATCATGATCGCGTTCTTCTTGACGATGCCCACGAGCATGATCACGCCCACGAACGCGTAGATGTCCAGCGCCTTCCCGAACGCCATCAGGGTGAGGAGCGCCCCCACGCCCGCGGCGGGCAGGCCGGAAAGGATGGTGAGGGGGTGGAGGAAGCTCTCGTACAGGATGCCCAGCACGATGTAGATGACCAGAACGGCCAGGAGCAGCAGCGCCCCCAGACCCTTCGATGACGACTGGAAGGCCTGCGCCGCGCCCTGGAAGCTGGTGGTGATCGTCGCGGGGAGCACCTGGCCCGCTTCGCGCTGCACCGCCTCCACGGCCTCGCTGAGGGCGACCCCTGGCTTGAGGTTGAAGGAGATCGTCACTGCCGGGAGCTGCCCGACGTGGTTGACGGTGGTGACGCCCACCCCGGGCACCATCTTCGACGTCACCTCCAGCGGCACCAGGTTGCCGTTGGAGGAGCGGATGTACAGCTTCGAGAGCGCCCCCGAATCGCGCTGGTCCTCCGGACGCAGCTCCATGATCACCCGGTACTCGTCGGTGGGCGCGTAGATCGTGGACACCTGGCGGGTGCCGAAGGCCGTGAAGAGCGCGTCTTCCACCTGCTGCGCGGTGACGCCGAGGGCGACCGCGCGATCGCGGTCCACCTCGACGTCGAGCTCGGGGTTGCGGATCTGCAGGTCGGTGGTCACGTCCTGCAGCCCGGGCAGGGCCTTGAGGCGCTGCTCGAGCTGGGGGGCGACGCGGTACAGCTCGTCCGTGTCCGGCCCCTGCAGGGTGAACTGGTAGAGGCTCTTGGTGAGCGAGCCGCCGATGCGGATGGGGGGCGGGTTCTGCACGAAGGCGCGGATGCCCGGGACCTGGGCCAGCTTCGGCCGCAGCTCCTCGATCACCTCGTCCGCGGAGAGCGAGCGCTGCGCGCGCGGCTTCAGGCGCGCGAACACGCGGCCGGAATTGGCGGTGGCATTGGGTCCGCTGGCCCCGATGGTCGACATGTAGGCCTCGACGTTCGGGTCGGCGCCGATGATCCGGGCCACCGCCTGCTGGTGCTCCGCCATCGACTCGAAGGAGATGCCCTGCTGCGCCTCCGTGATCGCGAAGATCTGGCCCAGGTCGTCGCTGGGCAGGAACCCCGTGGGCATGACGTGGAAGAGCACGCCCGTCACCACGAGCAGGGCCACGGACACGGCCAGGGTCAGCCGCGGATGACGGAGGACGCTCTGCAGCGTGCGCTCGTAGAGGGCGAGCGCGCGCTCGAAGACGCGCTCGGAAGCCGCGTAGAACCGCCCGTGCCGCTGCTCCGCTTGCGGCTTCAGGAACCGGCTGCACAACATCGGAGTCAGGGTCAGCGATACGAACCCGGAGACGAGGATGGCGGCGGCGATGGTCACCGCGAACTCGTGCAGGAGCCGGCCGAGCAGCCCGCCCATGAACAGCACGGGCAGGAAGACGGCCACCAGGGAGATGGTCATGGAAACGATCGTGAAGCCGATCTCACGCGAGCCGATCAGGGCCGCCTCCATCGGTCGCTTCCCCAGCTCCAGGTGGCGGACGATGTTCTCCAGCATGACGATGGCGTCGTCCACCACGAAGCCGACGGAGAGGGTCAGGGCCATGAGGGAGAGGTTGTCCAGGCTGTAGCCGAGGAGCGCCATCACCGCGAAGGTCCCCACGATCGACATGGGCAGGGCCAGGCTGGGGATGACGGTGGCGGACAGGTTGCGCAGGAACAGGAAGATGACCATCACCACCAGCGCGATGGTCAGGAGGAGCGTGAACTTCACGTCCGCCACCGACTCGCGGATGGACTGCGAGCGGTCGATGAGCACGTCGAGCTTCACGGAGGCGGGCATCTGCGACCGGAAGGAGGGGAGGAGGGCCTTGACCGCGTCGACCACCTCGACCGTATTCGTGCCCGGCTGGCGCTGGATGGTCAGGACGATCGCGCGCGTGCCGCTGAACCAGCTCGCGATCTTGTCGTTCTCCACCCCGTCCACCGCGCGTCCGATATCGCGGATGCGCACGGGCGCGCCGTTACGGTAGGCGACCACGAGGGGTGCGTAGGCGGCGGCGCTCGTGAGCTGGCCGTTGGCCTGGATGGTGAGCGCGTGGTCGCGGCCGTTGAGGCTTCCCGTGGGCAGGTTGACGTTCGCGTTCTGGACGGCGGTGACGACCTCGTCGATGCCGAGAGTGCGCGCGGCCAGGGCTCCGGGGTCGAGCTGCAGGCGCACGGCGTACTTCTGCGAGCCGTTCACCCCGACCTGGGCCACCCCGCTGACCGTCGAGATGCGCTGGGCCAGCAGCGTCTCCGCGTACTCGTCCACCTTGGAGAGGGGCAGGGTGGGGGAGCTCAGGGCCAGGAAGAGGACGGGCTGATCGGCCGGGTTCACCTTCTGGTACGAGGGTGGGGCAGGCATGTCCGGAGGGAGCTGGCGCGCCGCCTTGGCGATCGCGGCCTGCACGTCCTGGGCGGCGGCGTCGATGTCGCGCGCGAGGTTGAACTGGAGCGTGATGTTGCTGAGGCCCTGCGCGTTCACCGAGGTCATGCTGTCCAGGCCGGCGATGGTGGAGAACTGCCGCTCCAGCGGCGTGGCAACGGCCGACGCCATGGTCTCCGGATTAGCGCCGGGGAGTGCCGCCGTTACCTGTATGGTGGGATAATCCACACTCGGTAGCGCCGCGACGGGTAAGGCTCGATATGCCACGATCCCGAACAGAAGGATTG
>DASTLK010000052.1:0-1866 GCA_035715025.1 Vicinamibacteria bacterium | reverse complement strand
CTCGTCCACGCCCCTCACTTTCTCGGGGGGAGGTCCCCGCGAACGCGCGATGATACACTCTCCGCCCCCAGGATGCGCGCGCGGAGAGAGCCGGCGTGAGTGAAGAGGCCATCCGTCTTTCCGGCGTGAACAAGGCCTTTTCCGGGCACGTCGCCGTCGAGGACCTTTCCCTGACCGTGCCCCGCGGCGCCGCTTTCGGCCTCCTCGGACCCAACGGTGCGGGCAAGACGACCACCCTGCGCATGATCATGAACGTGCTCGGCCCCGACTCCGGCACCATCGAGATCCTGGGGCAGCCCGCGACGCAGGAGAGGCGCGACCGCATCGGCTACATGCCCGAGGAACGCGGCCTCTATCCGCGCATGGTGGTGGAAGAGCAGCTCCTCTTCTTCGCCGAGCTCAAGGGCGTTCCCCGCAAAGAGGGCACGCGGCGTCTCCAGCCCTGGCTCGAGCGCCTGGGGCTCATGGAGTGGCGTAAACGCAAGCTCAACGAGCTCAGCAAGGGGATGCAGCAGAAGGCCCAGTTCATCGCCACCGTGCTCCACGATCCGGACATCCTCATCCTGGACGAGCCCCTCTCCGGCCTCGATCCCGTCGGCGTCAACGTGATGCGCGACGTGTTCGTGGATCTGCGGCGCCGGGGGAAGACGGTCGTGCTCTCCAGCCACCAGATGGAGACGGTCGAGCGCCTTTGCGACGCCATCGCGCTCATCCACCGGGGGCGCAAGGTCCTCGACGGGCCGGTGAGCGAGGTCCGGAGCCGGCACGGCAAGAACACGATCGTGCTGTCCTACGAAGGCGACGGGGCCTTCCTGGCCGGCCTGCCCGGCGTGTTGAAGGTGAGCGACTTCGGACGCTACGTGGAGATGAAGATGGCGGAGGGGGCCGATGCGCAGGGCATCCTGCGCGAGGCGGCCTCGCGCCTCCGGGTGAGCCGCTTCGAGGTCGTCGAGCCGAGCCTGCACGACATCTTCGTCGAGCAGGTGACCGCGGGAGGCGCGGCGGCGGCGTGAATCGCATGGTCACGATCGCGCGCCGCGAGTACCTCGAGCGCGTGCGGTCGAAGGCCTTCATGGTGAGCACGTTCCTCGGTCCGCTCCTGGTGGCCGCCTTCATGCTCGGGCCGAGCCTCCTGATGGAGCGCCAGCGCGGACAGGCATTGCGCATTGCCGTGGTCGATGCCACGGGCGCCCTGCGTGGCGGAGTGGAGCAGGAGCTTCGCCAGCAGACGGTGGCCGGAAGCCCCCGCTTCGCGCTGACCGCGGTGGAGGGCGGCGACGCGGCGGCGGCGCGGCAGGCCGCGCGCAGCCGCGTGCTGGACGGGCGCCTCGACGGATACCTCTACCTGGGGCCGGACGCCCTGGCCACGTCGAAGGCCGAGTACTTCGGCAAGAACGTCAGCAACGTGATGGACCTCCGGCTGGTCGAGGAATCGGCGGAGAACGCGTTGATGCAGCATCGCCTCGCGCAGGAAGGCCTGGACGACGCGCGCGTGAAGGCGGTGACGCGCAAGCTCGAACTACGCACCGTCCGCCTGACCGCCAGCGGAGAGCGCGAGGACCGCGGGGCCAGCTTCCTCCTCGCCCTCATGCTGCTCACGCTCCTCTACATGACGGTGCCCATGTGGGGCGCCGCCATCATGAACGGCGTCATCGAGGAGAAGAGCAACCGCGTGGTCGAGGTGATCGTGTCCTCGATCCCGACCTCGTACCTGTTCGCGGGCAAGCTGCTCGGGGTCGGCGGCGCCGGCCTCACCCAGGTGGTGGTGTGGGTGCTGACCATGGCGGGCTTCGGCGCCTACGGGGCCGCGGCCGCGGGCGGCGTGCCGATGCCCGAGGTGACGCCCCTGCTCATGGCCTCGTTCGT
>DASTLK010000051.1:0-6656 GCA_035715025.1 Vicinamibacteria bacterium | reverse complement strand
CTTGTCCGGACGCACGCGCCGGCCGATCAACGTGGCCCGACCGTCGCGCGCCAGCGTCTCTCCGAGCGCCACCAGCGTGCCGGCGCCGTCCTCCTCGACGAGGACCGGCCCCGTGACCTCCGCTTCCAGCGTGCCCATGTGGGTGGTGGTGGTCACGAGCACGGTGAGCCCGCAGGCCCGCGCTTCCGACGCGATCCGGTACGCCAGCGTCGTCTTGCCCCCGGCGCCGACCACCGCCACCACGTCCCCGCGGACGATGCCGAGGGCCCGCAGGATCACTGGCCGGTGTAGGCGAGGACGAACAGACCGCCGGAGATGTCGCTGGCGACGATCAGGTTCGAGGCGGGAAAGATGTACGCCCCCCAGACCCCGTTGAAGCCGCCGGACGGGCCGGGATAGGTATCGTAGGAGCCGATCACGCGCGGCTGCTCGGGATTGCGGATGTCGAGCAGATACACGCCCTCGGTGTAGTGCGAGATCAGCAGCCGGTCGCCGTCGATGAGCACGTTGTGGGCGATGGCGGCCGGATTGCCGATGAACTGCGTCACCTTGCGCGGCGCGGTCGGCGTCGTCACGTCCCAGCCCTCCACGGGCATACCCGTGCGCTCGTCCGTCGTGAAGAGGTAACGGCCGTCCCGCGTGAGCCAAGAGTTGTGGGTGAACCGGCCTCCGGTCAGGAAGCGCGTGATCTCGCGGATGCGGCGCGGGTCCGTCACGTCCAGCAGCGCTTCGAACCCGTCGTTGATCGCGGACGCGAAGAGCACGTTGCCGCGCGCATAGGAGTCGTGGACGTAGAAGTCGGTGAACGCACCCACCTCGCTCGGGTCTTCCGGGTTCGACCCGATGTCGAGGATGCGCATCCCGCCCAGGCGGCCGTTGGTGCCGTTGGCGAAGAGGAGACCGCGCTCCTCGTCGATCCAGAGGCTGTGCGCGGAGCGCAGCGTCTTGCTCCAGCTCTGGATCTTCCGCGGATGGTCCGGGTCCTTCAGGCTGACGATGTCGATCCCGGAAGGCGCCTCCGTCGTGACGTACGCGTACTCGCCGTAGGTCCGGATCTCGCGCCACTGGCTGTCCAGGCCCGGGATGAGGGCGATGCTGCGCGGGCGCGCGGCGTCGGTGACCTCGACGATCGAGAGTCCCGTCGAGAGGCCGGTCAGGGCGAACCGGCGGCCCCCCGCCGTCGTGTACCCCCAGTTGCCGGCGGCGCTCAGCGCCGCCCCCTGGCCCGCGACCGGTTGGGCGGCGGCCGGAGCCTGGGCGAGGGTCGGGAGGTCCAGGTGGGAGAGGAGCGCCATGTTGAGGGCGCCCGCCGCGGGCGAGGGCGAGGCCACGGCGACGGTCGAAGGGGCGCCCGACGAATCCGAGCCGCAGCCGGAGAGGGCGAGCGGGAGCAGCGCGGCCGCCACCGCGGCCGCCCGGCGGCGCCGGCCTAGCGGCGGGAGGAAGCCGACGACGTGGGCACGCACTCGATTTCCTCGAGGAATCCCTTGATCATGACCGCCTTGATCCTCCCCGAGCGGGTGGACCCGTACTTCTTGCGGAAGGCCTTCAGCGGGATCACCGCCTTGGCCATGGCCTGGTGCCCGCCCGCGGAGCCGACGTCGCCGAAGAGCGACTTGACCACCGTCCCCGCCGCCTTCTGGTAGCCGGCATTGCGGACGGAGACCACGAGGTTGTCCCCCACCAGCCCACTGGCCGCCGACCATTCGGCCCCCTCGAGCTGGAGGCTCAGCTCGGCCATCTGCGGGATCACGTCTTCGCGTTCGACCGTGCCGAGGTGGACGTAGGCCAGGCCATGCGTGAGGTCCACTTCGCGCAGCGCGCGCCCGAAGGCCCGCAGCGCGCTCCGCGGCAGCTCCGGCTTCTCGATCCGGCGCAGGAGGTTCGTGTTCACGTGCGGGTAGAGATACGAGAAGGCCAGGATGTCGGCCTTCGAGGTCTCGCGGTCGAGGAAGAGGGTGTCGCTCTTGATGCCGTAGAGGAGCGCGGTGGCCAGGCGCTGCGGGATCACGACCTCGGCGGCCAGGCAGTACTCGGTGAGGATGGTCGAAGTCGCACCGTAGGACGACCGGATGTCGCGGAAGCGGGCGCTGTAGCCCTTCTGCTCCGGATGGTGGTCGATGACCACGTCGGGAGACTCGATCACGCCCTTGAGCACGTTGGGCTGGACGTCGAGGAGGGCCACGCGCTCGAAGCGCAGGAGGTCCGCGGGGCGGATCACCTCCAGGTCGATCTCGAGGAGGCTGAGCATCGCGACGTTCTCGGGACGCGTCACGCCCCCGAGAGTGACGATGGGCGCGGTCGCCCGATTGCGCCTGAGCACCTGGCGGAGGGCCAGGGCGCTGGCGATGCCGTCCGGATCGGGATCGGGCTGGAGGACGAGGGCGACGTTCTCCGCCGCGCCCAGCACGTCCCGCACCGCCTGCACGCGCTCCAGCGTCCGCAGGCGCGCGATCTCCGCCTCCAGCCGGTCGCCCACCATGTCCGCCCACGAGACCTTGCGCAGGTTCTCGCGCACGAGGTGATCCAGCTCGCCGTTGGTGGTGGTGACGAGGACCTTCACCTCCGGGCGGGACGACGAGAGCGCGTCCACCGCCTGCGCCGTGCGCTGGGGATCCTTGAAGCAGACCACCGCGACCGCGTCCCGGCCGGGGACCACGCCGCGGAACGTCTCGGGATCGCCCGGGTCTCCGTAAAAGGCGGCCCCGGACCCCTCCCAGGCCTCCCCGTTCTTCTTGCGGCCCGCCCAGCTCCAGACCTCCTCCTCCTGGAGGAAGGTCTCGGACACCATGCGGTGGAACAGGGAATCGTCGGAGACGAGGAGATAGATCATTCGGAGACGAGGAACCGGCTCATTCCGTCGGGGACCCGGGCTCCGTCAGGGGGGACGGCGGGCTTGACCGGCGCTGAGATCGTCAGGGGGTGCAGGGGCGAGAACGCCCCCACGGACTGCATACGCGTCGATTATGCGCCGGACGGCAACGAAGTCAAGGGGTACGGGGCAAGCCGAGGCCGGCCATCATCGACGCTAACACGCTCTTGGACAAAGGCTTGGGGATGAAGCCGTCGAACAATCGCGCCTGGTCCCCGAGTTCCACCTCGCCGGCGAGGACCAGGAGGGGGACCCGTTGGGTGACGGGGTTCGCTCGGATTCGCTCCGCGACCTCCTCCGCCCGCAGCTTGGGCAGGACGCGGTCCAGGACCACCGCCGCCGGCAGCAACCGGAGCGTGGCCTCGACGGCCTCGACCCCGTCGGAGGCCTCCTGCACGGCGAACCCCCGCTCGTCGGCGAGGCGCCGGACCTCGCGGCGCGTCTGCTCGTCGACCGCCGCCACCAGGATCATGGGCGGCCGGGTCTGGGCGGCCGCGCCGAAGAGGGGCAAAGTGAAGGTGAAGACCGAGCCCTTCTCGGGCGCGGTCGTCACCTCCAGCCGGCCGCCGTGGGCGCGCACGATCCGGTCGCAGATGTAGAGGCCGAGCCCCGAGCCCTCGATGTCCGCGGTGCGGAGGTTGCGGATACGCGAGAACGGCCGGAAGAGCCGGTCCACGTCGCCTTCCGCGATGCCGATGCCCTCGTCGCGGACGCTCACGACCGCGCGCTCGCCGTCGCGCCGGATTTCCAGGTTCACGGCCCCGCCCGCGGGCGAGTACTTCACGGCGTTCGACACCAGGTTGTCGAGCACCTCGGCGAGGCGGTCGCGGTCGGCCCAGCAGGGAACCGGGTCCTCCGGGATCTCCGCCACCAGCGGATGCATCGCGCGCGCGGGCACGCGCCCCACCACTTCGCGCGCGACCGCGGAGAGGTCCACGATGCCGAAGTCGAACGGGAACTGCCCCGTCTCCAGGCGGTTCGTCTTGAGGGTCTTCTCGACCAGGTTCGCCATGTGGGTGGCGGCGTGGATGATCGAGCGCGCCTGCTCCAGGCGGTCCGCGCGCGGCGCATCCGGCCGCCATTCGAGCAGCTCGGCGTGGCCGAGCACGCCGGCCAGCGGCGCGCGGAAGTCGTGGGCCACGATGTTCACGAGCTCGCTCTTCATCCGGTCCAGCTCGACGAGCTTCGCGTTGGTGCGCTCGAGGGCCTGGTAGAGCTCGGCGTTGCGCATCATGATGCCGATCCCGTCCGCCAGCGTCTCCAGCGTGATGACCTCGCTGGGAGTGAACCCGCCCGGCGTCTCGCGCTCGACGTTGAGGACGGCCACCACCTCGTCGCCCCACAGGATGGGGACGGCGACCTCGCTGCGCGACGAGGTCACCAGGCCGACGTAATCGACGTCGGCGGCCACGTCGGAGACGTTCTGCGTCTTCTTCTCGCGATAGCTGCGCCCCACGATGCCCTCGTTCATCGCGAAGCGCCCGCTGAGCGACCGCCGGTCGCGCGTCGCCACCGCCGCGATGCGATAGGCACCGCCATCGGGGTCGGCCACGGTGATGGTGACGACCGGGTACTGGAAGGCCTCGTGGATGCGGTTGACCGCGGTCTCCAGGATGCGCTCGGGCGAGAGGGTGCCGCTGATCTCGCGCATGACGGCGTTGACGACGGCGATCTGCTCGCTGCGCTCGCGCTCGGCGGCGAAGGCCATGGAGTTCGCGACCGCGATCGAGAGCTGGCCCGCGAAGCGGGTGAGGTACTCGAGGTCCTCCTGGACGAAGGGGAGCGCGCCCGGGCGGCGGGTGGCGTTGAGCACGCCGAACAGCGCGGGCTCGTCCTTCTCGTAGTACACGAGGGGCACGCACATCAGGCGGGCCACCGGATTGGGCCGCTCCACGAAGTCCGGGCGCTCGCCGGGGTCGTTGACCATCGCGGGCAGGCGGTCGAGCGCGACGCGGCCGGCCACTCCCTCCCCCATCCGGAAGATGGGCGACGCGTAGCGCTCGCCCGCGCTCTCGCGCGCCCAGGCCGCGAACACCTTCAGCCATCCGTCGGCGGGATCGAAGCGGAGGACGGAAGTGTGGTCGGCGTTGATCAGGCGTCCCGTCTCCTCGGCCGCCTTGATGAAGAGGGGCCGCAGGTCCCGCAGGGCCGTCGTCTCCAGGGCGAGGTCGTACAGGACGGCCATTTGCCGAGCCAGGCGCTCCGCTTCCGCCGTGCGCTGCGATTTCTGGATGGCCACCGCCATCTGGCCGGCGACGGCGGAGAGGAGGTTGAGCTCCTCCTCCGAGAAGAGCGAAGCCGCGAAGCGGACGACCTCGAGCACGCCCAGGACCTGCCCACCCGCCCGCACGGGCACGGCCAGCTCGCTGAAGCCTTCGCGCTCCGTGCCCTGAAGAGGCGAGGGACCACGTAGCGCGTATCCGAGCCAGGCCACGTCCACGGGAAGGTGCGCCGGCCGCTCGCCGGCCGCCGCTTCGAGACGCAAGCGCTCGCCATCCCCGTCCACGGCGTGGAAGGCCACCCGGTCGTACCCGAGATCGGTGCGGGTCCGGTTGACCGCGAGCATGATGAGCTCCGGGCGGCTCCCCACCGCCGCCATGTCGCCCACCAGGGTGGCCACGCGCTCGAGGCGCCCGGCGTGGCGGCGCTGGGCGTCGAAGACGCGCCGGCTGCGCAGGAAGGACGCGGCGGGGCCAGCGAAGATGCTGAGGAGCTGCGCGTCGGATTCCGTGAAGCCGCCCGGCTTGTTGACGGCGACGATCAGGCCGAGCACCTCGCTCTCCGAGATCATGGGCACGAGCACCATGGAGTCCGCGCCCGCCGCTTGCACGACCTCCTTCACCAGGCGTGGGTCCTGCCGCGCGCGATTGCTCAGGTAGGGACGCCCGGAGCGGAAGTCCCACAGGCTCCGATACTCGGGCCTCACGACGTAGCGGACCCTCTTCGCGACGTCGTCCGCCATGCCGTGAACGGGCAGGGCCGCGGCCATGGTGTGGGTCACCGGCTCGTAGAGGGCGATGAAGCAGATGGGCGCGCCGATGAGGCTGGCCAGCCGCCCCGTGACCATCCGGTGGAACTCGGCCGGCTCGGCGATGAGCGACCAGTCGCGGCCGATCTCGTGCAGCAGGGCCAGCGAGCGCGCGCGTTCCTGCGCCTCGCGCCGGCTGCGGTCGCTCTCGTCGTGCAGCGACTTCAGGCGCAGGAAGGCCTTGACCTTGAGGACGAGCTGCGGCGTGTCGATCGGCTTTTGCAGGAAGTCGTCCGCGCCCGCGTCGTAACCCTTGCGCACGGACGTGGGGTCGCCGAACGCGGTCAGCATGATGATGGGCAGGGCGAGGCCGTGGGACTCGCGGATCCGCACGCAGGTGTCGAAGCCGTTGAGGCCGGGCATGCGCACGTCGAGCAGCACGAGGTCGTACGTCGCCTTGCCCAGCATCTCGAGCGCTTCCTCGCCCGACTCTGCACGGGTTCCCTGGAAGCCGTTCTGCGAGAGCACGTCGAGCAGGGTCCGTCCGACGTGGGAATCGTCGTCGACGACGAGGATGCGCGCGGGATTGGCGGGGGCAGAGCCGAGGTCGGCGGCCCCTGGGAAACCCATTGAGAAGTCGGCGGACCTTACGTCGGACATAGGGACAGGCCCCGGCGCCGACAAATACCCGTCCCTGCGGCCAGGGAGGGCTGGCGGCCTGCGAAGTCTATAGCACGCCGCCTGCCCTCGTCGAATGAGTCAGGCGGAGCGGCGGCGGGACAACCCGATCAGACGATGCCCGATTCGCGCAGACCC
>DASTLK010000050.1:0-6970 GCA_035715025.1 Vicinamibacteria bacterium | reverse complement strand
GGCTCCGCCCGCCGCCGGAGGCGCCCCGCCCGCGGTGAAGGGGAGCGCGCGCGCGACCGGCGCCGGCGCCTCTGCCCCGGCGGCGCAGGCCCCCACCGCCGCGTCCGCGCCCTGGGACTGGAACGCGCCGATCCGGGCCCTGCCCGAAGACTACGTGCCCGAGACCGCGGAGCCGGCGCCGCCCGCCGCGACCGGCAAAGCCGCGGCGCCCGCGGGCGCGGCCGCCGCTCCCGCCGCCCCGCGTCCTCCCCGGGTCGCTCCTCCGCGCGCCGCCCCCGCGCCCTCGCTGGCGGAGGATCTTCCCGTCACGCCCGCCATCGTCGCCAAGGACGCGGCGGCGCTGGCCCCGCCACCCGAGGCCCCGGCGCCCGCGGGGCCCCGCTCCGCCACCGCGCGCGTCGCGGAAGCGCGGGGCGGCGCCGCCGTCGTTCTCGCTCGCGTCTTGCGTGGAGGCGCGAAGGTCCCCGCGCTGCCGCCCGCCTCGCCCCCCCGGGAATTCAAGGGCCCCGACGGCGAGCTCCTGCGCCTGCAGGACGAGGCGATCGCCCTCGCGCTGGAGGCGCTGCGACGGCCATGAGCAACCCGGTGGACCGGACGCAACTGCAGCAGCGTTACGAGCGGCGCATGCAGCTCATGGTGCCCGCGGAGCCGGACCTGCTCGCCCAGCAGTCCCTGTTCGCGGGCATACCGGAGAAGGCGCGCCCCAAGGTCATCGACAAGGTGCGGCGCTACATCCATCTCGTCCGCTACGAGGCCGGCGACCTCGTCCTGCGCGAGGCCGAGTACAGCGATTCCGCGTACTTCGTCGTGGACGGCGCGGCGGAGGTCGTGCTCACCAGCGAGAACGAGATGCGGGCGAAGGTGCGCGGCGGGGCGCACGTCCCGGCCGCCCAGCGCCCCAACGCGCGCCCGGACGTGGCGCCGTACATCGGCCGCGGCTCGGCGGGCCTTTCCGGCACCGTCATCCTCTCCGCGCTGCCCGCGGACGTCGGCGCGGGCTCCCTGACCCTCGGCCCGGGCGAGGTCTTCGGCGAGATCGGAGCGCTCTCGCGCTATCCCGTGTCCGCCACCGTGCGCGCGGTGACGCCGCTGACCCTGCTCCAGATCCGGCTGCCCGGCCTGCGCATGCTCCTGGCCTCGTCCAAGGACTTCAAGAAGAGCGTGGAGGAGCGCTATCGCAGCCGCATCCTGTCGCGGGCGCTCCGGCAGGTGCCGCTCTTCGCCAAGGTCGACGACTCCTTCCTGGAGGACATCAAGCGGCGCGCCGAGCTGGTGTCGTACGAACCCGGCCAGGTGATCGTCGAGGAGGGCGCGCCCGCGGAATCGTTCCTGCTGGTCATCGGAGGCTACGTCAAGGTCTCGGTGCGGGCGGGCGCGACCGACCTGGCCCTGACCTACCTGCGCAAAGGTGACCACGCGGGAGAGTCGGCCCTGCTCCTCGACGACACCTGGCCCTTCACCCTCCAGGCCCTCGAGCACGTCGAGGTGGTCAAGCTCACGCGCGAGATGTTCCGCGAGGTCACGGCCGCCTATCCGGACGTCGAAGACGCGCTCTGGGTGGAATCGGTCGCGCGCCTCAAGGCGCGCGGGGCCATCAAGCGCCAGCCGACCTCGTCCGAATACGTGCAGATGGCGATGGAGACCGGCCTCATCCACGGCGAGAGCGTGCTCCTCATCGACCTCTCCACGTGCACGCGCTGCGACGAGTGCGTGCGCGGCTGCGCGGACGCGCACGGCGGGGAGCCGCGCTTCCTGCGCGAGGGCACGAAGTACCACCGCTGGCTCGTCCCCACCGCCTGCTATCAGTGCACGGACCCCGTCTGCATGATCGATTGCCCGACCGGCGCCATCACTCGGCAGGTCGGCACGCTGGAAGTGACCATCGATCCGCCCACGTGCATCGGCTGCGGCAACTGCGCCAACCGCTGCCCGTGGGGCAACATCACGATGGTCGAGAAGGAAGAGAAGCGACCGGACGGCAAGCCGATCGAGATCGCGACCAAGTGCGACCTGTGCCTGACGCGACCGGAGGGCCCGGCCTGCGTCCAGATGTGTCCCCATGGCTCGGCGGTCCGGATCTCGTTCAAGGACCTGGACCGCGTGACTTCGACTCTCACGTGAGGCGGTCATAGCTTCCAAGGGAGCGTTGCGGCCCAAGCAGCCGCTCAACCTGTCGATCGCCGCCGCCGCGGGGCTGGTGATGGTCCTCGTGTACGCGATCGGGGCCTGGCTCGCGCCCTGGAGCCCCAAGCGCGGCCTGGGCCTCTTCTTCGGCATCGTCGCCTCTCTCGTGTTCGTCTTCGAGATGGCGTATCCCTACCGGCGCTCGCGCGCCCGGCCGCTCGGCACCGCGCGCCGCTGGCTGCAGGCCCACGTCTACCTGGGCGCCCTCGCCTTCCTGGCCGTCCTCATCCACACCGGCTTCCACTGGCCGGGCGGGTTCATGGGCTGGGCCCTCCTCCTCCTCTCCGCCTGGACGACCCTGACCGGCCTCGTCGGCGTGTGGCTGCAGAAGTGGCTGCCCATCGTGATGTCGGAAGGGCTGCGGGTCGAGGCCCTCTATGAGCGGATCCCGGCCCTGATCGAGCATCTCCTGAAGGAGGCGGACGCGCTCGTCGCCAACGCGAGCGAAGTCCTCGAGCGGTTCTACCTGGCCGAGGTGCGGACGCGGCTGGCCGGGGTCGAGCCCTCCTGGTCGTACCTGCTCGACGTGCGCGCCGGCCGCGAGCGTGCGCTCGAGCCCTTCCGGCGCATGAGCTCCTTCGTCGATCCCGCCGAGAAGGAGATCGTCAACGACCTCATGACCATCCGCATGGAGAAGATGGACCTCGACGTCCATTACAGCCTGCAAGGGATCCTGCGGCGCTGGCTGATCGTGCACGTGCCGCCGGCGGCGGTGCTCATGGCGCTCCTGGCCGTCCACATCCTGGCCTGGGTCCTCTACTGATGCCGCGCAAACCCACCTGGGGAACGCCGACGCGGGCGGAGCACCACCCGCCCCTCCGCAAGAAATGGCAGCTGCTCTTCCCCTCCGCGATCGCGGCGGGCGCCCTGGCCGTGATCCTCCTCGGCGGGCACCTCGTCGGGGCTCGCACCACGTTCTCTCCCGGATCCGTGACCGGCGGCCACGGCAACATCGACGCCAGCTGCGAGCAGTGCCACACCACCGGCCGCGGCGTCGCGAACGTGCGCTGCCAGCGCTGCCACGATCCCTCTTCCGCCGGCCGCCTCACCGCCAGCGCGCACGTGCTGTTCGGCAGCGGCGATCCGCGCAAGGCGGCGGCCGCGCCCGACGTCGCCTGCGCGAGGTGCCACGTCGAGCACAAGGGACGGCGCGCGTCGATCAGCGCGGTGCCGGACGTCCAGTGCGCGCAGTGCCATTTCGGCAACCTGCGCCGGCATCCCGAGTTCGCGGTGCTGAAGGCCTCCACGGCGGAGGCGCCGGGCATGAACTTCGGCCACCAGAAGCACATCGAAGAGGTGATGAAGGGGCAGGCGATGAGCGGCGCCGCCCAGACCTGCGGGAGCTGCCACCAGAAGAACGGGGCCCGCCGCGATTTCGAGCCCATCAACTTCGACCAGCACTGCGCGAGCTGTCACTCCAAGCAGGGCTCGGTGGGCGCCATCGATCCCGTGCCGCTCACCGACGTCGTCGACCTCGAGGGGCTCCGGTCACGCGGGATCGGCGCCGCCGCCATGCTCAGGCCGGAAGAGTTCGAAACGAGCCGCGGCAAGATCGCGCGACCGGCCGTCCGCCACCGCGATCCCTGGGTGCTGTTCAACCTGGACAAGATTCGCGCGGAGAGCGATCCGGAGGCGTTCGCAGGCGAGCGCGCGCGCATCGAGGCGCGCATCGCCTCCCTCGAGCGGCGGCTGGCCGCCGCCACCCCCTTCGCCGCCCTCGACCGGGCCGCCCTGCAGGAGCGCGCGACCGCTCTCCAGCGCGAGAGCGAAGGCGCGTCCCAGAGGCTGGGCGCTCTTTCCGGCGCCGGTGACGCGAGCACCGGGGTGGCGCGCATCCAGGAGGTCGAGACGGGACTGCGCGCGGCGGACGCCGGGGCCGCGGACGAGGTTTCGAAGCTGAAGGACGCCGCCTCCGCCAAGGGCGCGGGACCGGCGCCCCTGCCCGCCGCGGATTTCGAAGCGCGGCGGCAGGAAGTGCTCGGGCTCCTGGAAGCCGTCGAAGCCGCCGATCCTGCCCTCAAGCCGCGGACGGCGGACCTGCGCCGGCGCATCGTCGCCCTGGTGCCGGGGGAGAACGCGGCCGACCTCCTCGCCCGCGTGCGCGACCAGCGCCAGGCCTCGCTCGACCGCTTGAGGGACGAGATGAAGCTGCGCGACCAGGGCGTGGCCCCGCCGCGGGCCGCGCTCCTCGACGCCGATCGCCGCGAGATCATGCGCGCGCTGGCCGATGCGCGCGCCCAGCTCGCCTCGCTCGCGCTGGTGACCACCACCGCGACGCTCTCCGACGAAGAGCGGCAGAAGAAGCGCGAGACGGCGGTGGTGCTGGCCGCCGCCTGCACGAAGTGCCATCTGCTGAAGGCCGGCGCCCTCGCGCCCGTGCGCGCGGCGCGACCGGTGCTGACGCGCGCCCGCTTCGTCCACGAGCCGCACGTCATCCAGGCCGATTGCGCGAAGTGCCATCCGGGGATCGAAGCGAGCAAGGTGTCGAAGGACCTGAACTTCAAGGGCATCCAGAGCTGCCGCGAGTGCCATCGGTCTTTCCAGGCCAGCCAGGACTGCCGCGAATGCCACCTTTTCCATCCGAAGGGGGTGCCGTGATGGCGGAGCCGACCCCTCCCCCCGACAAGCCGGCCGCGAAGCCCGCGGCGGCGGCCAAACCGGCTCCGGCCAAGGCGGCTCCGGCCAAGCCCGCCGGAGCCAAGCCCGCGCCGGGCGCGAAAGCCGAGACCCCGGCCGCGCCCGCCGAGATCGCCGCCCCCACCATGAAGGCGGAGATCCGCGCGCGCCTGCGCAAGGGACGGCCCGCGCGCTTCGACGTCCGCGCGGACGGTGCCGTGCTCGGCCGCGACGAGGCCGCCGCGGTGTCCATTCCCCTCGACGGCGTCTCCCGCGAGCACGCCCGCATCAAGTGGGACGGCAAGGGCTGGTGGCTCGAGGACCTCAAGAGCACGAACGGCACCTTCGTCAACGGCGAGAAGGTCATGCGCGAAAAGCTGCAGCACCTCGACGTGATCGGCCTCGGGCGGAGCGCGGACCTGGTGTTCCTGCTGCGCGCCATCGACGCGGCGGCTCCGGCTGCGCGAAAGGGCGTCGTGCGCGCGGCGCTGGTGGAGGCGGAGGACGGGACGGTCCACGAGATCGCGGTCGGCGAGTTCACGCTCGGCCGTTCCTCGGCCTGCAACGTCGTCGCGAACGAGAACGCCGTGTCCAAGGTGCACGCACGCATCGAGCGCTCCGCGGACCAGCTGCTCGTCGAGGACCTTTCCTCGTCGAACGGCACCTTCGTGAACGGCACCCGGGTGAGGACGGCGGTGCTCCGCGACACGGATACCCTCGAGCTGGCCAACGTCGCCAAGTTCAAGGTCGTGATCGAGCAGGGGGAGCTCGGGGCTACGGGACTCTTCCGTGCCCCGACGATCGCGAAGAAGGCGGACGAGCCGAAGTTCTCCGGGGAATGGAAGACACGCTACGAATGGGATCCGGCCGAGCTGGCCGCCATCGCGGCGGCGGCGGCCGGCCAACGGCCGCCCGAGCTGGACAAGAAGGGCCAGCCGGAACCGGCGGCTGGTCCCAAGCACGTCGTCCAGGCGGGGTCCAAGGCCCCGGCGGCGGCCGCGCCGCCCGCCGGTGCGCTCAAGCCCGCGGCCAAGCCCGCGACTCCGGCCGCAGCCAAGCCCGCGACTCCGGCCGCAGCCAAGCCCGCACCTGCGGCCGCGGCCAAGGCGGCTCCGCCCGCGGCCGCGGCCAAGCCGGCGGCTCCTCCCGCGGCGGACTCCGTCGGCACGCCCGCGAACGAGAAGGTGGTGCCGCGGCCGGTGAAGACGGAATCTCCGGCCGAAGATCGTCCCAAGGGCATCCCGCCTCCGGGCAGGAAGTCCACTCCGGCCGGCACCGACCCCTTCTCGACGCCGAGCGCGCCCGGGCTCAATCCTCCGCCGGAAGCGGCGCCTCCGTCGCCGATCGTTCCGGCGGTCGCGCCGGCCGCTGCCGCGCCCAAGCCCCCACCCGCGGCGACACCTCCGCGGCCGGCCGCACCCCGGGCCGCGTCGGCGCGGCCGGTCACACCACCGGCGCCCGTCGAGTACGACGTGGCGGGGACGGTCGTGGACGCGCCGGCCCCGGCGGTCCCGTCCTCGCCGCCTCCCGCGACGCCGACCCGGATCGCCGTGGCGCGTTTCGCGGGCGAGAAGTTCGCGTTCGACCTCGCCAAGCCCGGCCGGTTCGAGGTGGGCCGTTCCGCGTCCACCGCCTTCCGCGTGGACCACACGACGGTGTCACGCCGTCACGCCGTGCTCACGCTGAGCGACGACCGCGCCCACCTCGTCGTCGAGGACCTCGGCGCCGCGAACGGGACGCGCGTCAACGGGCGCGAGATCAAGGGCACGCAGGAGCTGCAAGACGGCGACACGCTCGAGATGGGCGAGGTCCGCTTCCAGGTCCGCTTCGAGCGTTCCTGACCGGGGTCGAGGCGCTGCCGCCGACGGGCGCCTGGGTCACCGCGCTGCCCATGAAGATTGCGGGCGGCTCGGGGGTCCCTTCGGGCCACATCTGGGGGCGCGGCGACGCGCAGATCCGCGTGGACGCCGCCTCGTTCGCGGGGGACCAGCGCGCCGTCCTGGACCGCGCGCTCGCGCGAAGAATCGTGGAGCCGACGAGAAGCGTCGCCCGCTAGTAGCCTCGCCGCCGTGCTCACCGCGATCACCGGCCGTTGGCTCTCGCCCGTCACCGACCAACTAGGCCGACAAGACTTCGAACGTCAACGGCCGAGAGGTCAAGGTTGGCGGCG